>JADKJE010000002.1:600000-858723 GCA_016722515.1 Alphaproteobacteria bacterium | reverse complement strand
TCGTTGGGGTAGCCGATGAGTTAAGTTTAAAGATTAAAAGATCACTTGGCCAACCACTCGCAGGCTATGATGAAATCAGCTACTCCAGAGAACCTAACGGGACTTATCTCATACAAAAAACTGACAGACTTATTGGATGAAGCTCCATTAACGAAGGAAACGCTGGGTTTGGCTTTATTCAGCGTGAGGATAACCCACAACATTTAGCTTTTCTCACAGATTATAACGGGATGCTGGGAATGATCCATGCTCCAGCACAGGCACGGCAGTGGTCGAACACCGCCTGGATGATGATTGGATACAACGTTTGGTAAAGGTGTTTCGATGGCAACCATAGTTCTTGCTGCCGCTGCAAGTCAGGAGCCTCAGCCCTGGGTGCTGGAAGTTTTCTATCCCCGTATTGCCGGTGGTATATAGGTGGTTTCATTGGTGGTTTTGTAGATCGTTCCATCTTTGGAAACCATGCACGTATTCATCAGGAAGGGTTCGCGCTAACTGACTTAATGCTACGGAGCTTCACCTGTGGAAAGCGATTCCGTTGGTCTATGGTAATGCCCGTATTGCTGGCAATATCATCTGGTCACTTCCATCCAGGAACATGCAACCACCACGACACAATCATCAGGCGGTGGTAAGGGTAGCGGTGGCGGCTCAAACCTCAACAAACAATTACAGTTACACAGCTTCACTGGCAATTTCAATTTGCGACGCCATTACAGAAGTGATACGTATGTGGGCAGATAGTAAGCAGCTTAACCTCATAAAAGGCAATTATACGCTTTACCTAGGTGATGAAACTCAACTACCGGACACGTTTATTTCATCCTTTCATTCAGGTGGGCAAACTCCTGCTTATCGAGGTATGGCCTATATTGTTATTAAGGACTTTCCACTTGAAGAATTTGGAAACCGTATCCCTAATTTTACCTTTGAAGTGCGGCGTACCATCAAAAAATCCTACGACCTTGAAGATAAAATTACCGATATTACCTTGATCCCTGGTGCTGGTGAACTGGTCTATGATACCGTCATACAGGAAAAAACACTTGGCAAACGAGATGCTTCTGGAAATTTCGTTCAAAGCGGGAAAGCCATTAAACTTAATCTGAATAATTTGAATAACAAAGCTGATGTGCTGGTAGCACTTGATAATTTGAAAGCCACCCTACCTAATGTGGAGTGGGTTTCGGTAGTGGTCAACTGGTTTGCTGATTCACTGGATCCAGCTGTATGTGTGATTAAACCAGCCGTTGAATTTGGCAGCCAAAATACCAAAGTTATACCTGATGATTGGGCCGTGGCTGCGTTTACACGTGAGACTGCCCATCATGTCTTAGTCTTCCCTGATGGCTCCACTACTTATGGCGGAACTCCCACAGATAAAAGCATCATTAGGCTTTGCCAAGAATTAAAAACACGTGGCTATAAAGTATTGCTTTATCCTATGTTACAGGTAGACACTATTACACCACAAGCCAAGCCATGGCGTGGCAAAATAACCCCAACCGATGTCGCAGCGGCTAATGGCTTCTTTACCCGCACGAATGGGTATAATGCATTTATCACGCATTATGCCAACCTCACTGTAGATGGCGTGTTGTTGAAGAATATTATCGATGCCTTTATCATTGGTTCAGAGTTGGTGGGTTTAACACAATACATGAACCCAACAGGCGTGTTTCCTGTCGTATCACAACTTAAATGCCTCGCTGCTACCGTAAAAAACACCGTGGGCTCCAATGTAAAAATCATGTATGGCGCAAATTGGAGTGAATATCACTCGGTCAATGGCTGGTACAACCTCGATCCACTTTGGTCAGATCCCAATATTGATGCAGTAGGAATTGATTGTTATTTCCCCCTCACCCCAGATTTACCACAATCACTGATTGATTATGAGAAAGTATATGATGGCTGGTCGAAGGATGAGGGTTGGGATTATTATTACTTAGATGCTGCCCAACGTACAGGTAAGACCAATTACGGATCACCTACCTATGCTTGGAAGAATATTCGGCATTGGTGGAACAGTACGCACACCAATCCTAATGCGACTGCCACTGCCTGGGTTCCAAAAATGAAACCTGTTTGGTTTTCTGAACTTGGCTTTCCTTCAGTTGATGGATGCTCTAACCAACCGGCTGCATTTACAGACCCTGACTCATCTGAAAATTCTTATCCCATAGGCAGCCGTGGCAGGGTTGATTTCCTTGCACAGCGCACTGCCCTTGAAGCTTCGATTGATTTTCTTAATAGCCAAAATGGGGAGGAAGCCAATTTTGTGCCCAGGAAATTTATTTGGACATGGGATGCACGTCCCTTTCCTTTCTTTCCTGACCTTAATTCTGTCTGGGCAGATGGAGGCAACTGGAAAACCGGCCATTGGGTACAAGGGAAGCTTGGGATTTCAAGTCTTGGGCAAATCATTGCCAACCTGTTGAACAAAGTCGGGTACGATTCCACAATGGTTGATGTCAGCCGACTAAACGACATTGTTTCAGGGTTTATCATCACCAACCGGCAAACGGTACGTGCGTGCCTTGAACAGCTGGCTATGGCTTATTTTTTTGACATGGTCGAATCAGATGGGATACTAAAATTTATCAAGCGGGGCAATGCTTCGCAGATCGATATCGACTTTAATGAATTAGCGTTACATGACGATGCAAGTCAAACTTTCATCGTTACCCGCACCCAAGAACTGGAATTACCGCGCCAGGTGGATGTGATTTATCTTAGTCGCACCGCTGATTACCAAACAGGTACACAATCCTCATTGAGGCAAACCGTCAATGCGGTCGATTATGCAACGATCAATTTATCCATTGTGCTCAACGACCAGGAAGCCAAATCTGTGGCAGATATTTCCCTCTATAATGCGTGGGTTGGGCGTACACAATACCAGTTCTCAGTACCTCCCAAATATGCACTGCTTGAACCCACCGATGTCATAACCGTTACCAAGGACAATGCTGCCTATTTGATGCGTATTACATCCACTAAGTTAGTGCGCAATGGAATGCAGGAAATTACAGCGACAGCTGAGGATATCAGTCTCTATGATTTCTATAATCCAACAGGTGGACATACTCCTAATGCCCAACTTCCTCCGCGTGCTTTGGCTACACGGTTGGAGTTGCTTGACCTGCCTGCATTCCCTACTGATTCCATGACAGATGCCTATTTGCGTTATGGTGCAGTAGGATTAGGAGCTGACTGGAAAGGAGCAGCGATCTACCGATCCGATGATGATGGTGCTAATTATACTTTGATGCAGACGCTAACCACCCAGGCAACCATTGGATCCGTACTGAGTATTATCCCTGCTGGTACGGTCTGCACGTGGGATAACACCACCACCATTGATGTATTGTTAACCTTTGGACAGTTGCAGAGCGTAACCGACCTCGCCGTACTGAATGGTGCCAATGTATGTGTGATTGGTGATGAAATTGTCCAGTTTCAAACAGCGACCCTCGTGGATACCAATCAATATCGTCTTTCTAATCTGCTACGTGGACGACTTGGTACGGAGTGGGCAGTCGGCACTCATAGTGCTGGTGAGCGTTTCATCCTGCTTAATAGCGCTATTGCCCGTGAGCCTATGGCATCATCTAACTGGGGTATGAATAAGAAATATAGGCCGGTAACGATTGGTTCTACACTTGCAGCTTCCTCCCCACAAGACTTTGCTTATTCAGCACGGGCTTTAAAGCCTTATTCACCCGTACATATAGCAGCAATCCGCAACCTCAATGGCGATCTCATCATTAGCTGGAAACGGCGTACACGTATTGGTGGTGATTGGCGTGATGGGGTAGATATCCCGCTTTCTGAGGAATCAGAACGATACGAGGTGGATATCATGCAGGGCAATGCCATAAAACGCACCCTTTCTGGTCTTGTTTCACCTACCGCAACTTACACTACCCAGCAGCAAATCGCTGACTTCGGACAGATACAAAATAACGTTACCGTCAATGTATACCAGCTCTCAGCCACCGTCGGACGGGGCTATGCAGGATATGCCAGCCTTTAATCTTTAACACCAAAAACAACCAAACCAAAGCCACTACCATAAATCAAACTTGGGCAGTGGCTTTTTTTATTGGAGGAGCCATGACCCAAGAACAAGAATCCCAACACCTTGATATGCATGTCGCCCTGTGCGCGGAACGTTATAAATCCCTCGAACAGCGACTAGACCGTATTGAACGCGTTATGTGGTGGACTTCCACCGTGCTGATGACCGGCATGGGTGGAGTTATTTTCAAACTCATGACAATTAAGGGAATTTTATGATTACATTGCTCAGCTCGCTGCTTGGTTTTATTAGCGCAACATTTCCTAATTTAATCCAGCTATTCCAAGATGCATCGAACAAAAAACATGAAATCACACTGCTGAAAATGCAGATGGATTCTCAAGCACAAGGACATCAGGAAAAACTAGAAGAAACAAATGCCCAAGCCGATATTGCCGAAAGCCAAGCCCTTTATAAGACGTATACTTCAGGCATCGGCTGGGTGGATGCACTCAATGGAACAGTAAGGCCTGTTATCGCCTATAGTTTCTTTATCCTCTATGCCACGGTTAAGGTGATGCATTTCTCGACTAATCTGCCATGGTTGCTTTGGACAGAAGAGGATCAGGCCATTTTTTCAGGTATTATCAGCTTTTATTTTGGACAGCGTGCCATGAGTAAAATTCATGGAAAAATAAGCAACTAGTCGTTCTAATTCAGTTGATTAACTTTTACACTTTATAACCGCTTCCTATGCATACTTCTCAGTTGCCTGAGTAACACCTGGAATTTCCTTTAATGGAAACATAAATGTGAATGTACTGCCAATTCCGTTCTTATTATTTTCCGCCCAAATAGTACCTAAATGTGCCTTGACAATTTCTCTGGAGATAGCAAGCCCTAAACCCGTTCCACCGGCTTTGGTTTTAGTAAGGCTGCTTTCAAAAAATTTATCAAATATTTTAACCAATTCATCTTCAGGGATACCAATTCCTTCGTCTGATATTGAAATGATCATACCTGGTGCTTGAGCCACCCCCTCAAGAAAAATAGCTTCTGGATTAACACTCTGGGAAATCCTTATGGTTCCCTTCTCAGAATATTTGACAGCATTACCAATTAAATTGGTCATCACCTGCGCCATCCGTCCCTCGTCTACTTCCACTAATGGTTCGTTAGCCATGGGTTGAAACACCAGCTTCTCATGTTTTACCTCCACTACTCCACTGGTTTCTGCAATAACGGTTTGAATCAGATCACTGAACAGCAATTCTTTACGCTCCAGCTGTACCGCCCCTTTCTCAAATTTAGACATATCTAGCAGGTTATTAATCAAGATCAATAACCGTTCACCTGATTTATGGGCGCGTTGGGCGTAATTGAATAGCATGTCATCATCTGTATCATTCCATTCTTCAACTAAAAGCCGAGTGAAACTCGTCACTCCATGGATGGAGTGCGGATTTCATGGCTCATGTTGGAGAGAAAGTCTTCTTTTACTTTTAGGGCGTATTCTAGGTCTTCAGTGCGTTCATGAACCTTATCTTCAAGGGCTAAATTCAAATCTCTGAGGGCCGCATCACCTTCAGAAATGATGTCAAGCATGCGATTAAACGCCATCGCTAAATCGCCTATTTCATCATCTGTTTCTATGTTAACCCTATGAGAGCAATCATTTTCTTGAGTAATATGAGTAACGACAGACTTAAGGCTGATTAATGGTGATAGAATGATATGCTCAAGTTTTCGGGATATAAGTGTACCTAATCCTAGCGTAGCCAGTATAAATCCAAGAATGATAAATGCATTTGTTGTGATAATGGCTTTAATGTCATGACTATTTGCTCCAATAAATACATAGCCAACATTTGATCCAGCCTTATCGATGCTTGCTAAATTTGAGAAGGGTAAATCAGAAAAATGACTGCGAACTAGATTTATGTCGTCTGGGCATCTTAAGCTATTAGATTTATGATAATCAAGAAATAATGAACCAAAACTGTAGTACAAACAGACGTTATCAATATAGGGTATATCTAAAAATTTCTTAAGTCTTGCTGCGCCTTCAGATTTACGGTCAAATATAAGGGGGTCGATCATAGCATCGGCTAAAACATTAGATAGAAGATTAACTTCATGTGAGCGATTTTTCCATGTTTCATATGAGTTAAAACCAATAAAGAATGATCCACATAAAAGGATAATTATCCATATTAGTCGATGAATAATCGAGTTTATTTTTGTGATAAGCGACTTTTTCTCAATCGTCATTTTTCATCATTACCCAAATATTCTACAAAAATTTTCTTATACCGTCCTGAAGTACGCAGATTTTTTAGCCCTTCATTAAAATCATCTCTCAGAACTTTGTCACGGAAAATAGTTTTATAATCATTCCAGGGGAATATCTGATGATAAGTAACATCTTGGTGGGTGCTTATCTTGTTTTTTAACTTACGGGTATAATACTGAAAAATAGCCTTATCAGTGATAACAGCATCGACTTGATTGTCATAAAGTAGTTTGACATGAATAATTTGGTCTTGTTTCTCACGATAATCTGGATTTTCCAATACCGCAGTAGCATATTCATTCCCAAGGTATCTTGTAGCCAATTGAAATGCGGAAACTTTTCCTTTTCTCAAGTCATTAATAGAGTTAATTTTCAATTTGTTTGATGCTAAAGTGATCGCATAATTCTTATACGTTATAACTACATCACTAAAGTAACCATCCATACCGATCTTATCATTAACGGTCGCCACAGCATCAACATTCTTATCTATAAACGAAGAAGTGATATTGCTAAAGGTCACATAAACAGGGATTAGTTTATGGCCCTTATAGGCAAGAGCCTCTCTTATAATATCCATTTCTATTCCACTGTTAGAATCCTGGATTATATAGGGAGGCACAGATTGACCAAAAGCTACCCTAACTTCTTTTGCTTCAACTACGAATGGCAATAGAATTCCTAAGATAAACAATAATAAAATACGACACATGCTTCTCTCCAATGCTCATTTTTTCATTATTTACAACAGGCTATCATAGAACCAATAAGTTAACAATCATTTATCCTGGTGTTTAGGCAGAAAAATCCTGTATGCTCACTGCCAATAAAGAGTTGGATTTGGGAGCGTAAATCACAATTACCACTTTAAGAAGGCGCTAACCTCTGCGCTTAAAGGTCATGCTGAAGCAATTCTTGAAGTACAGGGGTATGAACGGGTGAGTTATTTGTCTATACTTGATGGACCATTTACCCCACGTGTATCGCTAGAGATTTTTGTAATAAATCCCCCTGATGGCACAGAAGGTTGTGGGTGCTCTATGCGCTTTGCTAACACATTAACACTATTCCGAAATTCACTGTTTCCCAGCCTCTCGCTAAGATCTATGCCACATTTATTCGACGCCACAACTTGTACAGAACTTCTCAAAATCAGGCGATTGTTTTGTTCTTGAAGTAATGAACACAATTGCCCTAAATATTCTTGAGCAATCCCCTCCTCTGCAAGCTCTTCCAGTGGACGCTGAACCACAAACTCTACTAAATACTTAAGATACTTTAGGTCAGCATGATCATTTATATCTATTTCTCCGTTCACAGTCTTCAATAGATTCTCTTTTAATTCAATCGTATTATTTGGAAAAATCAACTCAGATTCAATTATATAATTAAAATGAGTCATTCCCTTGGAATTTAGAATTCTTTCCACAGTGCTTGTCGTATGTGGATTAACAGTAGCACGGAAATTGATCCTAAATTGATTTTGATCAGACTCAGGACTGTCATGGATTATGATAGCAAGTCCATTGTCAGACAATAAATTACAGACATTGCCCATGATAGATTCGATATCATTCGCCCAATAGAACACATGAGATGCAATTATTAAATCCTGTTTCCCAAAATTAGCAAGGTCATATTCGAATGCATTGCCTTGTCTTACGTCTAAATTTATGGGAAAGGTCCCAAGATCTTGTGATACTTTAGAAACATTTTTATCCACGATATCAATTGCTGCGTAAGTTCTCCCCTCTAATGCAAGGCTATTTCTTTGGAAAGATTCGAGTATGTGTTTGGCCAGCGTTCCTTCACCACATCCAATATCAAGCATTGTAGAGGGAGTCCATGGGGAATCACCTATGGCTAAATTTCTTATGAACTTCCTGAAAAATCTTCCTGTCTTAGCTTTTTGATTCGTACGTGGGACAAATCGTTTGAACCACTTATTTTCTAATCTCTTTTCCAGCAAAGATAATAATTCGTTCTTTATAACGTCGTCAATCAGAGAGCTATTTAGTCGACTGATTACCTCTCTTTTCCGAGCGATGGAAGATTTTGTTCGAGATAATAATGCAATATCAGCAACAGTTTGGGTTACATTTGAAGATTCTTGATATCCAATAAGAAGTGAAGAAGAGAGTCTTTCAATGACCTCTAATACTAATTTATATTCCGTTTGTTTGCTCATAATAATCCCAAATTAAATTTTTAATTGCTCGAGCATATATCAACTCAATAACAAATAAAACCAGAATTAATATTGTATTATTTAAATGCAATATTAATTGTTACTTTTGTATTTTATATTATTGACAATATCTAACATTATTATTTAAATTCAGTTAAGATGCACGCATCGAAACTTCTGTCAATGGAAAGTGCTGATTTTAAATTATTTCACTCCCTTCCATAGCCTGAACTAGAAAAAATTTATAGTTACTGTGGATTTTGATTAGAAGTTATGAAAGCTTTAGATTCGAAGGCGGTGATTAAGTTGTTAGCGTTTTTACGTTCCTTAGAATTATATTCACTAGACCTGCGTACGGTCTTTAAAAAACTCCCTTTTTACGTTTAGTTGAGGCTAGAACAAGGTAGTTGTGCCTAATACTACCCACCACGCATGGACAGGATAATACCATTTAGTGCGGTTTAATACAGCCCATAAAAACATAACATGCTGTCATTAAATGATTCTATTAAAAATAGAACCAAATAGCCTCAAATTTGGCAGAAGTCAGGAAACAACAAGCATTAAATGCTAATTAATTGTTCCGCAATTATCACTTTTAAGAATTTGAAGATAAAATTATATATATAATATTGAAAATATCCTATTAATGCTTTAATATGTGCAATGTCATTAATTTTTAATTGTAATTTGCAGTATTTGCTCGGAGAATAGAATGGCTTTCTTAGAAAAATTGATTAATCAAAACAATATAGATAAATTTAGAAAAAATATTAAGAGAATCAAAACAGAATCCCAATGGTTAGAAATAGCGGAGCATGCCCTTACGAGCAATAAGCCAGAATTTGTTAAAGAGCTGGTTAAATACCTCGCTGAAAATCGCCACATTACAGACCCTCAAACGCGCAGCCAATTAGTAAGCAACATTATGAATCAGGCTTTTGCTCAAAGAAATCTTGATATGGTAGAGATTATTCTAAATGAACGGCAAGCTATTGCCGTGAATGGGAACTTAGGTCTGATTGAGGACCTTCCTATTGAATTATTACATACTGCTATTGCCTCGCGTAAGTCCAATTTATCACTAAATCTTTTAAAGTATTTTGAAAAAGAGGATTTAAATAAATGTGATGCAAATGGATCTACTGCTTTACTAAGTGCCATTACCAATGGAATGGAAGAAGTAGCCTTAGCTCTTATTAAAAAAGGTGTGCAGCTCAACGTGACTGAAAGAAACGGACATTCTGCTTTAACAGTTGCCATCAATCTTGGAATGCAAAAAGCAGCCTCAGCTCTTATTGAAGCGGGAGCAGATATACGCATACGCGACTCAAGTGAATTGAATCCATTAACAAATGCAATACATCGGAAGAGAACGAATGTGGTTCTATCCATTGCTGAGCACGCAGATAATTTGAGTAAACAAGAAGCACATCAAATACTCCGTTATGCATATTTATCTAATAAAAGATCAATAAGGCCGATATTCTCAAAAATTCGCAATATTAATCCAGAAACGCCACCCGTACCTAGTTCAGTTAATTCACTGGCTCTCTCTGCCCTACAATACTCAAGTGATGACGTAGTCATTGAAGTTTTAATGCATAATCTAGAAGATCTCAACACACACTTTCGAGCTCTCCCCCTGTGGCTAACAATATTGAGAGCCAAATGTGGAATCCTTTATAGCAAGTATATTTCTTATCAAAATATTAATCCTAGACCTGAAGATTTAGCGCAATTAATTTTGCACTATAATAGGTTGAATACTGGAGAAAATAAAGATGAGGTAGAAATCTTAAATCATATTTTCAAACGATTACTCCAACAACCCCGTAAGGAAAACGTTCCTTTTTCTCATTATCTTTTCGAAGGCTTTTTTAAATTTAGGGAAGACAATAAGTGTGGGCTAGGTAATTTCCTGAATTCTGAATTAGCCATGACATTTGAAATTAATGACTGTAATGCTCAAGGTGAAACAATCTTAGATCTTGCATTTAAACATCTTCTTGAGGACCCATTGCAGAGCTTTCCTTTTTATGACCTAAAAGTGATGCTTGAAAAAGGCGCGCGCTGCAATGGTTATGACTTGAACGAAATCGTAGAGTTTCTGTTTAACGCGAATGATGGACTTGATAGTAAGTGTCTAACCATCAAAAATGAGATATATGATATTCTCCTAGATATTATCCAAAAACCTAAGGTTAAATCCGCACGAGTTGTTGATAAAATAAGCCCTTTAACCAATCTTCTGAAAAACGAACAATATTGCATTGGTTATGATGCCAATAAAAAGGAGATTCACTTGTTTACTACTAGCAAGGGTAAAGAAGCGCTTGCCACCCAACTAATAAAAAGTGGGCTTGATCAAAAACTTCAAGCATCTGGTGTGGTAAACTGCCTTGTTTGCATCCTTCCTGCTGGTCCTGATTCAGAAAAATTCTTAAATGATCTCAACAGCAAAATTAAACCAATTGCAGAAGCACAGGAAGCACTTAAAAAAGTTAGTCTAGAGGAGTTACGATCCAATCGTATTTCCGCTTCAAATGCGTCACAAGCTAAACAATCAGCTAGACAGTTATAAAATAAAGTGAGCCGTGAGTGGTTCTCCGCTTCTTATACATTGTAAAGGTTATTTAGATGTAAGAATTTTATAGATGGTGGCTTGATCCTCAGGCCACCATCCCCAGCTCTGGTATTCCCTCTCATGATACGATAAGTCGGGTGATTTCAAGCCTTGATGTATCAGGGTTCCACAACAGTTTTATGAATTATGCAGAGAGTCTTCGGGAGCAGGTTCAAGGGATTATATCGATTGATGGAAAGACAGTACGAGGCTCACACCATCGAGCAAAGAATGTTTCAAGTCGTCACATAGTTTCTGCATGGTCAGAGCATGAGCAGCTATCCTTAGGTCAGATTAAGACAGCAGAAAAATCGAATGAAATTACCGCTATTCCAAAGTTGCTAGATCAGTTGGATATTTGGAATCAAATTATCACAATCGATGCCATGGGTGCTCAGCGTGACATCTGTAATCAGATTCGTAACAAGGAAGGATATTATCTTATCGCCTTGAAAGGCAATCAAGGGTCTTTACATCAGGATATTAAGGATTATTTTGAAGATGAAACGCTTCCTATTAGCCAGGAATGGGAGGAAAGTGATAAGGGGCATGGTCGCATAGAATACCGCAAATGCAGGGTAACAGACGATATTGACTGGCTACAAGATCAGCACCAATGGCCTGCTTTAAAAACTATAGCCTGCGTTTACTCCAAAAGGGAATTTATCAATAGTGATAAACCTACTACAGCAGATGTGCGTTATTATATCTCATCATTACCTGCTAACGCTGAACAAATCGCCAAGGAAGCCAGAAAACATTGGTCTGTCGAGAATCAGCTCCATTGGGTACTCGATATGACTTTTAATGAGGATGGTTCACGTATACGTAATGATCATGCCCCTGAAATCATGAGCATGATCAGGAAATGGGCTCTAAATATCATCAACCAACTTAAAGGAACTTTATCCGTTAAACGTATGATGGCTAAGTGCGCTATGGATCCTAAATATCTCATAAGTGTCATCAAACAAATTTAGATACGTTTGCCCTGCCAAGACATGATAGACCCATTGACACATATAGTAGCGCATGGGATTATTGGTTGTGGCACCGGGTTAGCATTATCCGGTAATTGTGGAGCGGGCGCATTTGGAGCAGTTGTGAGCGAGGGGACAGCAGAATTGGCCTTTGGTGCCGGCATGAGTCAAACAGGTAGTGCAACATTAGGACAATCTTTAGCGGTAGGCGCTGCATTTGGCCTGGGCATGGGTGCCGGAGCTATTCAAACGGTCAACACGACGGCTGCGCAGGCGATCAATTATAATTATTTGTTGCCGGATGAGAAGGGTGATTTAATCAATAAATTAAAAGCTTGTGGCGATAATGATGCGTGCAAAGATAAGGTTCAGGAGAGCTATCAAAAAATTAGTGATGCAAGGGATGTGGAGTATGATAAGCAATATAAGATTTGTCAAGAAACTGGGAATTGTACAGAATCTTTGAAGATCCATTATGATTTACGTTTGGCGCTCACCCAGAAGGGAAATGAATATTTCCTAACACATAGGAATGAATTCGAGCTGTTAGACGATTATCAATCTGTGTTCCATAATTTTGTAGTGGATCCAGTAACAGGAAAGGTCATCGATGGCCAATTAGGAAATAATGTAAAATATATTGATCCAATACATGGATATGAAGTTGTTCTTGATACCAAAGGACACATAATCACCGATCCACTTAATGAAGGAACATATAATTTTTATAATCCAGGACTTCCTTGGTTTGGAGGAAATTCTTTGATTGAAAATCCATTATCTCATAATCATTTCGATGTGACTCCATATTACCAATTTGGAAATGCTGTTAATGACCCTACAACTCAAAATCAAAGAAATGATCAAAAATGGATGGCACCATTAGCAATTATGGGTATAAAATGAAAAATATAGGGAGATTATTTATACAGTTGAGCTTATTTGTGTTTTCAACTCTTTTTGGATCATATTTCTTGTTCCGTATATCCGAATATATTGCAAGGAAATTCTTTAATTCATTTGATATCATAAATGCATTTTTCATTTATTTTTCCATCATAACATTGCTGTCGTTTTATATATTAACTGCTTATAAAAGAATGAAGATAAAAATTTTATTTTGTTATATTGGCTTCCTAATACTAGGGGGGGATATGTTTATTTATTTATGATTCAATAAAATGGCTCATACTAGACAAGATATACCTTAATTCTTGAAAATTCATTATGATTTAAGGAGAAAAATAAATGAAGAAGCCGTAGATAATATATGACTATAGAACAAACAAACGTAGTAGACTTTATCGGGATTGAGGCTGATACAAATTCCGTTATCCTTGCTATTAGCGATCATTTGGACTCCAAATTTAATGAAGAAAATCATGTAGAATTATTGCGCAATAAAATCAATAATTATCTTGAATACATAGAAAGTGGAGAAATTTATGTACAGTTTCCTAAATATAAGGGAAAAAAAATTGTGATTAGCATAGCTCATAAATATCAAATAACGGAAAGGATTTTATTGTTTTATAGAAATGTTGGAATTACCCTAAAATCAATTGGAGTTGAAATAAGATATTTTTTATTATAGGGCCTGTTCTAAAATGAAGTGCAACACCTTATGACCGGCACCACAGGGCTACCTCATCTAAAAATGTTTAATAAATCTAGAAATGGATTAGAGTTCTGTTATTTCAACCATAAGGGATTGAGTTATGACGGAACTAGCTTTTTTGGATTATTTTGGTGAGTTGGAAGATCCGCGCATTGATCGGACGAAACTTTATCCTGTTGAAGAAATTCTCTTAACCACGCTGTGTGCGGTTATTTGTGGAGCAGAAGGTTGGAATGATGTCGAGCTTTTTGGTTTGAGTAAAGCGGAGTTTCTGAAGGAGTACCTCCCTTATGAGAATGGGATACCGAGTGATGATACCTTTCGTAGATTTTTCCGGTCGGTTGATCCTAAAGTTTTTCAAGATTGTTTTATAAAATGGGTTAACAGCCTTGGTATCGAAGTGAGAGACAAAGTGATAGCGATAGATGGTAAAACCTTACGTCGCAGTCATGATGGAGACAAGAAAGCACTCCACATGGTGAGTGCCTTTGCAACGGAAGCCAGACTTGTCCTTGCTCAACAAAAGACCTCTGAGAAATCGAATGAGATTACGGCAATTCCAGAGCTTCTTAAGTTACTGGATATTAAAGGTGCGACCGTTTCGATTGATGCAATGGGCTGTCAAAAGTCAAAAGCTCGGGAGATTGTTTCAAAGGAAGGAGATTATATACTTGGGTTAAAGGGCAACCATAACAGTTTACATGAAGATATTATGCAATTTTTTGATGACAAAGAATTGCTGAAAGAAGCTGATTATTATGAGGAAACAGACGGAGGTCATGGCCGTATTGAACTAAGGAAATGTACCGTAACGGATAAGGTTGATTGGTTAAAAGAGCGGCATAATTGGGAAGGTTTAAGATCAATTGTCAAAGTAGAGTCCAAGACGGAGTCAAGTGATAATCGAGAACCTGATACGCGGTATTACATCAGCTCACTGCCCGCAGACGCGAAGAGGATTCTTATCTCAGTTCGCAGCCATTGGGCAATAGAAAACTCGTTGCAATGGGTTCTGGATATGAGCTTTAACGAGGATCACTCCCGAATCAGAAAAATGAATGCGCTAGAGAATATGGCCATTATTAAACACTTAGCACTCAATATGATTAGAAAAATTCAACAAAAGAGACAGTCCATAAAGGGGCTCAGAAAAGTCGCAGGTTGGGACAACAGAACACTTCAGGCTATCTTGCAACAAAAATTATGATGAGGTAGCCCTGAGCTACGACGTTTTAAACCTGGAAATAATGGCGAATTACTGGTACATATTGTCATTGGCGGAATCCACTTATAATTGGTTTTAAGCAACTGTAATATATAAGATAAAGGCGGTTCCGCCAACCTATTACTTCATGCCTTCATGAAATATCCGGGTTAGTGGGGTAAGAGCCTCTGTGAATAATTGGACAAGAATGGACATTTCAACGCTTAAGTGACATCGGGGGTAGAAAATGTATATCCCAGCCTCTCATAGCCTTTACGCCTTTTATCGGCCATTTTGGCAAGCATTGGAACGGCTTGATCTACATAATCGTAGATAATAACTTCTTTCTTACCGGGATGGAGCCGGTGCAGGCGACCCGCGTATTGTGCAAGCGTTCCATGCCATGAGACAGGCATAGTAAGAAACAGTGTGTCTAACCTATGATCATCAAACCCTTCGCCAATATAACGGCCTGTGGCTATTAACAGGCGTTCTTCAGTTTCTGGAATGGATGCAAGCTGTTCTCTCACTTTTTCACGCTGCTTTGTGTTTTGTCCGCCTACCATCACCACAACATGCTTGCAGAACTTGGAAAATTGCTCTGCGAACGCAGATACATGATTTTTGCGTTCCGTAATGAGAATAGGATTGCGGCCAGATTCCAGTGACTTCAGTACATCATCAAAAATTCCCTGGTTTCGTATTTCATCATTAGCAATAGCTGCATATAATTGAGTGATGGTTGGAGCTTTATCTGTTAGGGCTGAAAATTTGAAGGTCGTATTTCGTATTACAACTTTGTGTGTAAATGGTCTGAGTCCTGCTTGTTTCTTTGCATCCACACGATAGCGTATAGGGCCGCATTGCATGCTAATAATCGGATGATGGCCGTCTTTACGTGTTGCTGTAGCGGTCAAACCAAGTACATAACGTGCCTTACTTGCACGTGCTACCGCTTCAAAGCTTACAGCAGATAAATGGTGACATTCATCCACTATGAGCTGCCCATAATCTGCAACGATATCATCAACCTCATTCCTGCGCACAAGGCTTTGGATTAACGCGACATCAATAATACCAGTCGGCTTACGCTTGCCGCCACCGATTATGCCGATATTTTTTTCCGGAATATTGAGAAAAATCTGTAATCTTGCTACCCATTGATCGAGTAATTGACGGCGGTGTACCAGCACCAATGTGTTCACCTGCCGGTAAGCAATGATATTTGCTGCAACCACGGTTTTGCCAAACGCGGTGGTTGCGGCGAGTATGCCAGTATCATGTTTCAGCAAAGTCTTTGCTGCGTCTTGCTGCTCATCGGTTAATTAGCCAAGGAATGCGACTTTCACCCCAGAACCATTGTTCCTTTTATCCTCAACTACCACCTTGATTCCTAAAGATTCCAGTAATTCTTTGGCTTCATCATAACAACCACGCGGTAAGCCGATATATTTCTTGAAGATTTCGGCACAACTGATAATACGTGGTTTATCAAAGGTGGAAAGGCGCATGGAATGTGTAAAATTGTTGGAGCGGTAGTTTATCCCACCACTTCTTCCTCTTTATCTGCTGGAATGTAAGGGATAATACCATCTTCATAGGCCTGTTCCTGAATCTCGCGGGGTAAGGTGCGTATATCGCAAATAAAACCGTCGACTTTTACAAACCAGAGCATAGGGTTGGAATCCTGGGTTGCCTGCAACATCCATTCTGTATTAAGTATATGATCCATACCCAGTGCTTCTCTTGCTGTCTTTGCCCGAAGCCCGGCGGTACTTTTGGATACAACGAAAAACTCCTGTATCGTTTGTGCGTTTGTATAAAATGGATTGGATTTATCAAACATCCAGTTTACATATCCAACGGCCTGGATAATACCACATGCCCATGATTCAGTTTTTCCGCTAAGTAGTGGCGATGGACGCTTGCGGCATAAAGCTGCGGTTGCCTTTCGTACAAGTTCTGCATATTCGTTGCTTAACCGTTCCTTGCAGAATGTATCAGTGAGTATAGTAATGGCATCATAATAGCCTTGCATTGCTTGTGGGATACGCTTGTTTGTCACTTTAGTCTCCTTTTACACATGGATCATGAAAAAATCATCGTTTTTAATGGCATCAAGGCAATCCTTTAATGGAATATTCTGATATTTATCCCACCATTGTCCCGTATGCCGCATATACGCAAGGTTAAACCGTTCATCACCCATATACGCCATACGGGCAAAAGGATCGCTATAATGTTCCTGTATTACGTTCGGCCTGGTATCATGGAACTCAGCCAGAAAATGTACAAAATGCTGCTGGTGCCATTTCGCATAAATATTCACCAGTCTGCGAGCTTCGTCGAATGGTTTTTCTGAAAAATAGCGGGGCTTAAGGGTGGTTTCAATACACGTTGTTACTGCTTTATCTACCATCCTCATGAATTCCGGTGATACTTTCTGTTTAGCCGGTTTGGGAGGAACCCGTACCCATTGTCTTTTTCGTTTCATAGTATTTTACCGTTTAGCGTGTCTAGAGAAATCATTAGGGCAATTGGCTAATAATACGGCTTTGAACAAAATCAAATGCTTCATCAAAATGCCAGTGCGTGTTATGTGGCAGCAGGATGTTCATATCGGTTTGAAAATCTCTATTTAAACGCTTCATCTCCATATTCTTGTGAAATAATTCTTTGGAGATGGTAATACCATCATTGACACAGTATTGCTGAAAGATATCAATAACCACATCGATATCCACCATCTCTCGCTTAAAAACATGCCACAAATCAAACAGATCCCGCCCTTTGCGTCTTTGATAGAGTGCCCGGAGTTTTGTTGCGATCAGTTCCTCAAGCTCGCAGGTGACAATGGAAGCATCGCCTTTAAACCATTCCGATTCTACCTGTAATGGTTCCAACCTAATGGGCAGCACCTGAAAATGCTCTGTCGTATTAATCTCTATTTTTAATTTAGCCGGCAATCCACCTATGGCTTGATACTGGTACACAAGTTTTGCGCTACGCTCTGTAATTTTCCTTTTTGGTTCCCCAAGCCAGGGTGTTAATATCTCGCGAATAGTATCGATGGTTGAACCTATAGGTTGTGGCTGTCTTTGAACAAAATCAATATCTTCACTGTAGCGTTCCGGTGGCTTCAGGAATAACTTGTTCAATGCCGTACCACCACGAAATACAAGGCTATTTTTAATGGTTGGATCATTATACAAGCATACAAGTGCTCGGCTAATGACCAGATCCTGTTCAACCATGCCAAGGGTTTGCCATTTGGCAACCGCGCGCCAGCTTTCTATAAAACTTTCCGGAATCATAAATCCCCCTCAATATCGGTATTCTCAATAATTTTCCATTTCCTTATGCGAGGATAGCCGGTTTTCGGCAACTCTGAAGCAAGAGGAACAAATACGGACATTTTTCCATCGAGATATGTTTGCAGGCTGGCTATAAGCCCAACTCGTTTTTCTTCATCCATCGAATCAATTTTTTCCAGAATGAACCCAAGCCGTTGTAACCAGGCTTTTGCTCCTACCATTATAGCCAGTTTGATAAGTTTATCGGCATCTATTGCCTCTATGAGTTCGGATAAGACAGTGGCAATATGACTTAAGCCCCCGACACGGCTTGGGTAGGTAAGAAGATCGAAGGCAATAAGTTCAGGGCTTGCAATTTTTAAGTAGCCAGTGTTCACAACGATATCTTGCATAGGAAGCCCGGTCATGGACTTCTTATAAATTATCTCTAATTTTATTTGCCCAAATTCCAACGGATGCTTGATGCGTTTGTTGGTAATGATTTGAAAACGTGCTGGTTTTTGATGAGATGCTCCATAATATGCCGCTCCTGAAAGCAGGGAGACATAGTACTCTGCTTTTAAATATTTCATCAGGATGGGTGCCAGTTCCTCAGCGGGAATAGAGCCTTGAGGCCGGTGTTCTGGCGGCACTATTACATAAAGCCCTTTAGCAGGGGTAATGAGTTTTCCTTCGGTTTTCAATCGATATAAGCCCGATTTTGCGCTATTAACCGAGGTGCTAAGGTCTGCAATTACCTGTGAAAAGGTAAAATACCGCTTTCCCGATGAGCGCAAGTTATCCAGATATTCTTCAAACATACTATGTCCTCTAGGTGTTATTTATTGACACCTAGAGGACATAGTAGGAAATAAATGCCTATTGGTCAAGCGTTACTAGTTGAGATATCATTCTCACTTTCTGTATGTTTCATGTCCCTTAGGTGTTATATATTGCCACCTAAAGGACATAGTAAAATTTAAAGAAGCGAGTTTACCATCCAGGGGGAATCGCTGTATTGCTGATAAGAAGTTGCAGTTCAACTATGGAGTGCCTGGATACTCAAAGTCAGAGATTTTATTATCTCCACGTGAGATCCAGCAGATGGCTCTTCTGACCTTGGCATATTGCAAAAGACGTGGGGATTAAGCAGATCCGATTCTAGCAGCGACACATTATGCATATCAGGTAGCGTATCAACATGTACCGCGCAATCAAAGTGTAAAGTTTAATGATGAGCATAAACCACAACAAAGACTACCACGTGCGAAAATCAAAGGTCTTCCCGATGACTACATCATGACCTCATCTCGTAGGCCAGTGATGTATTTGCTTAATGATATAGTGAATCTTAGGTCCTTCAAACGTGCCAACCCAGGACAAGTAAGCTGTGCGGGTCTTGGGGGGGTAATTCTGGAAGGTAAACCAGGTGTAGGCAAAAGCGAAATGGTGATTGGTTTGTTGCAGTCCAAGGGCTTAGTCAAAGATCAAGACTATTACATGATACCAGCGAGTATGCAGCCGAGCGAAAAACGCACCTTACTACTAAAAGCCTTCCATGAAGGAGCTGTGGTGGTTATGGATGAATGTAACAGTGCCTCGATGATGGAATCGTTACTGAATGCATTACTCAACGGTAAGACTCCAGACGGAAAAATGCCAGATACGCCAGGCTTACCGTTATTGGTACGCAAAATCCAATCAGTATGGCAGGACGCACTGCGCAAAGTAACGCATTGTCGCACCGCCTGATGAGCGTTGATGTGCCTGAGTATGGTAAGAAGGAAGTCAAACATATCTTGAGCGACATTAAACAGTTTACAAATGAAGAAGCAAAAGCAGCCAGTGAGGTGTATGTTGAGCTAGCGAGTAAAAACACCATCAGCTTTAGGGATCTGATTAAGGTTCAACCTTGTCCTGGGGTGAGCCGCCACATTCACGTTTGAAGTGCAAACCTCTGACATTTTTTTAGGAATGCCTCATGAGGAGTTATCCAATTGAGTTTTTTGCGTGGTGTTAGGTTATCGTTATCAATGGTTTCATTGAAATCCTCCTTGTTGTATGTGTGAATGTTCGTTTTTCTGGGTAAGTCTCTTCGCAGTCTTCCATTGGTATTCTCGACGCTGCCCTTTTGCCATGATGCATATGGGTCGCAGAAGAAGGTTTTGATGTCCAGTGCTTTACCCCATAACTGGTGACGGGTAAATTCACCACCATTATCCAAAGTCAACGACTTGCGTGCTTTTTGAGGTGTTTTGGTTATCAGGAGATGGAGTGAATGTTTGCTTGGCTGAGGGCGGTTTTAAACGCTTGTTTATATTCAGAATCATTATTAATCCTGGAAAATAACGAATCCCCTCTTCCATCAGCACCTTGATATTGTTTATCACGCGGCTGCAATTGGCTTCCATAGTCCTTTAACAGATTTAAAACAAGGAGGCGATCTAAGCTGCTTATCGCATTATAAAGCTTATGGTGGATTTTATTAGCTGCCCGTTCAACTTGCCTTAACCGGGATTCGCTCATGGATTCCCGATCAATCTTCACCTCTTGGATGGTGCTATTTGCCTCAAGGTTTTGAGTGATACCATTAAAAGTAGCTTCCGATATTTTAAGATTAAACCCCTGGATCTTCCCAACTGGATTAGCGGTTAGGATTAATACTGACAAGGCCGATTGAGGGTTTGTTCTCAGCGCTTCTGTGACTGCCAGCAGATCGCTGCCATATAGTTTATTGTCCTGAAGGTTCAGCTGTTGCAGGGTACTATTTGCCTTCAGCATCGGCACAAGACAGGTAGTAATGGCTTCAGACGTCATATGATTACCTATAAGACTCAGGTAAGTCACTGAACGATTAACCTGCAAGGCTTTAAAAAGCAGGCGGTATTCCATACCATTTTGTTCAGCTCCGCCAATCGGAGAGGCTGAATTATCAAGGATAATCGCTTTAATTGAGCATTCAGGCGCCTTTAATTGCACGCATAATTCACGTAATTCTTCTTCATCAACAGGGGTGTTGGACCAATTAACTTCAGAATTCTCAAGCATTTGTTCACGCATAAATAGATTTTCCTCTAGCTATTACAACCAATATTAATAATTAAGAAATAAATATATGCAACAATTAAAATATGAAGTCAACAAAATCAACGCCTGACGCAGGCCTCTATGACATGGTTTTTATTATTGGGCCCGATTTTTCTGAGGAAAAAATAGCTGAAACAATACAGGCCGCCTGCACCCATAAAACCTCAGAGGTTGATAGTTTTTCCTATCTTATCATCGGAAATGGAAAAGATTATGTAAGTGAAAATGAACTTAAATCTTTAAAAGGGCGCATTGGCCCTGGTACTCAAATACATCTCATGGCGCATGGTACGGTTCAAAATAAAAAACATATTATACAGCTGTTGAATGAACAAAAGCTTATGCAGACATTTGGGGTATTTGATATCTTAGCTCAGTGCGCCGTAGATGCCCCTACTGCCTCTCCCCTTAACGGTATGCAGCTTTCACTCAAGAGCTGTTATGGGGGCATGTCTGTTTTGGATGGTGAACGTTTACCGCATTACTGTGCCTTAATAATTCATGGCGGTAAGGAATATCCTACTTCTACACAAAGGAATATTGATGGAATTGTCCATTCCATCAAAACGCAGGATCCTTCACGCACCGTCCTGTCCAATTTTGCTGAAGATTGGAGAACAACTCCAGAGACTCACACATTATTACTTGGGCATTCCAAACAAACGATAAGCATGCGTGCACCCCATAAACACCCGTTAGCTACCGCAGATGCTGTGAAATTATATTTAGAAAACACACAAACAAGTACCTATCTGGATTGGTGTAAAAAACTTCCAGTATCGACACCACAAGAAGAAAATATAATCAAACAATCCGTGGACTACTTAGCCGAAAAAAAAGTGAGTGACCCAGAAGCACATACCTACCTGGCAAATTTAGATGTTTTTCACTGCTACATTCGCAAAAGACCTTTAATAGATTTTTTAGATAAAACAGGTAGACATCCAGATCAAGTGAATTTGAATAATGCTTCTTTACTTGCCATTTTTTCAGATAACGGCTTCATACAGGATTGCAACTCGCTACTTGAGCGTGGAGCTAATCCAAATCATATCTCAAGATCAGGAGACTCACTGTTACATGACGCCATCAGACATGACAATCTAATGTTCTTTAATACTCTGTTGCGGTATGGCGCTTCTACAGATAAGGAGTTTAACGGGAAAACCTTATTTGCCTTCGCACACGATAATGGGAAAGCCAATTTTGCTGAGGCGCTCATGCAATATAAGTTATTTCCCCTTCATTGGTCGATACGTAACCAATTTGATGAAAAAACACAGGAATATCTCGATTTACCCAGTAATCTGGATAGGCAATTTGCCCCTAAAGAACAAACATCTCTGCATGTGCTTGCAAAACATGGAAAAACCAATATTGCTCAGGTTTTTCTGGAAAAAGGAGCCGATCCCAACATCCCCGACAGCAAAGGGCATACACCACTCCATATAGCAGCCATGAAAGGTCATGCAGACTTGGTAACCTTACTGATTGAAAATAAAGCAGATTTCAATGCACTGGATAATACAGGACATACTCCTTTATATTATGCAGCTGCTCACGAGCAAAAAGAAATAGTTAATCTCCTCACATCTTATAATGCAAGCATGGATATAGGCTGGGAAGATAATAACAGCCCCCTGCATTATGCAGTAAAGAATAAAATGGTTACGCTTGTCGAGGAGTGTATAAAGCAACAGGTTCCCCTCAATGGCAAAGATGAGGCTGACTATACTCCTCTGCATTTTGCTGCCAAAAGCGATTCCGGAACGATAATAGATCTGCTCGTAACTGCAGGAGCAGACGTTAATGCCACCGCCAAAGGAATAACACCTCTCTATGTGGCATCATTCTACGGTAAACTTGAGGCAGTCAAGAAGCTGGTATCAGCACAAGCAGACATTAATCAGCATGATCTCAGAGGGCGTACTCCATTAGACCGTGCTCTCTATAAAAATAAACTTGATGTAGCGAATTACCTTCTCAAACAAGATGGAATACAAATAAACCAACAGGCTGATGATCTATCAACCCCTTTACATCAGGCCTTGCGTTCCACTGCAAATTTTAGCTTGGTAAAACCTCTTCTGGAAGCAGGGGCAAATCCTGCACTTGCAGACAAAAACGAAATAACCGCACTCCATCTCATAGCTCAAAAAGGATCTAAGGAGACGTTAGAGGAAGTACTTCAAACCATCAATAAAGACGCGATTCATGCTAAGGATAGTAAGAACAAAACTCCCTTAATTATGCAGAAGAATCTAAAAAAGATGCTAACGAAAAAGTAAAGTTGTTAAAAGAATCCTATACTCATAAAACCATATCGAATGAATCTCAATCAGCAGCATTGCTCCCTAAACACCCCCCACATCCCCGAATTAATAAGGGTCCTGAGCATCCTGGTGAAAGAGGAATGAAGTGATTGATAAAGAATAGACGCAGTAGCTTTCTTCACCCCTAAATCCGCGATGATATAAAAAGTATCCTTACCCCAATAAACACTGGGCCTGTTCTTCGCCACCCCGAGCTCCACTTGCATGCTGATGAGCACTGACATAACTTCCGTCGGCGAATACCCCACTCCGTATCAATTTCACCTCGTAGCTCAAAAAAAAATTCTCCTACACCCCTTTCGAAGCCCAACGGTTAAAGCGATTATAGGCTGTTTTCCAGGGACAAAATTCCTCGGGAACATCTCGCCAGGGAGCTCCTGTACGAAGCTTCCATAAAATGGCTTCCATAACTGCACGATCATTGTCCTTTGAAGTTGTTCCCAGATTGAATCGCTTAAAAATTGTCGCACCATAGGTAAAACCTCCCTTCAATATTAAGAAACAATCTCACTTATTCAGCTAATTTGCAGCCATTTTATGTGCAAAAGCATAATTGACGAAACGCCCTAGGAGACAACTGCAAAGAAATTTTTTACAGTTCAAACCTAAGTTACTGCTTACAGACCATTTTCTTTGGGCATGCAAATAAAATTGTACCGACACCTCATATCGCCTGCATTTCCCATAATTTCTTATATAAGCCGTTTTTTGCTATCAACACATCATGGCTGCCTTCTTCCATAATTTTCCCCTTATCTAGCACAATAATTCTATCCATGTGCTTAAGTGTTGAAAGCCGATGGGCAACAGCAATGACTGTGGCATTGCTTGTTTCAAGCAGTTCATTGAGAGATGTCTGGATTAGTTGTTCGGTTGGCGTATCTAATGCACTGGTTGCCTCATCTAGAATCAAAATAGGCGCATTCTTTAATATTGCTCTGGCAATGGCAATACGCTGCCTCTGACCGCCGCTGACCTTAACACCACGTTCCCCCACAATTGAATCATAGCCTTTATCCATCCCCATAATGTCGTCATGAATTTTTGCATGTTTACATGCCTCGACAATTTCTTCAAAACTTGCATCATGCTTTGCCAGTTGAAGGTTTTCAAGGATGCTACGGTGGAACATGGTAATATCCTGCGGAATCAACGAAATATTAGCACGCAACGATTCCTGGGTGACTTCAGCGATATTTTGACCATCAACTAGAATTTGCCCACCTTGTACATCAAAATACCGAAGCAGAGATTTAATCAAGGTGGTTTTGCCTGCTCCTGATTTACCGACGATTCCTATGCGTTGTCCGGCAGGAATCTCCAAGTGGAATCCATTAAATATATCCTTTCCACTTTTTTTATACGCAAAATTTATATTAGAAAATGCTATATTGCCTCTCACATTAGAAAGGATTTTTGCATCCGTCTTATCGGCAGTATCATAACCGGCACTCACAAATGCGAATGATGATTTCATGGTAGCAATGCCTGGAATTATGCTGAACAATAAACTTTCCAAAAATGTCTCAAGTTCGCTGTGGATACTGGAGGTTGTCATTGCAATGAAGGCAAAGCCACCTGCCGTTATTTTTCCGCTTTGATACAGGTATGCCAGTAGGTAAATTTGTACGGCACTCATGATTGTTCCCATGATTGTGTCGGCATTATCAACCCACCATGCATCAAAAATACGGGTTTTCCTATCCCAGCCACTCCAACGTAGTAGTGAGGGTGTTAGTTTGAGCTTAAATTCTGACCACAGATTGCCAATAATTTTTATACCAAAAACATTGGCAATTGAATCATTGATAATACCGACAGTTTCCTGCCTTGCCGATGTATATTGTTCTTGAAGTTGCAGTTGTTTTTTAAGTAAAATGCATACCACAGGCGTATAAACCAAGATAAACACAGCAACTACTGCGGCAGACGCGGGGCTAATATGCAAAAGATAAATCATACTGATTACCACCACCGCCAGGTTAATCAGTGCGCGGAAACACATGGTTATAATCGTAATGACGATGTTCTGGAAATCAATTATTTTACTCGATATCTCACCCGATAAATGCGAATCAAACCAATGGAGCGAATGCCCAAGTGTTTTCGTATACATATCGCTTACCACTTCAGCAAGTATGACCGGCTTATATTTAATATCGAGCAGCCTGGAAATAAAATATAATCCGTGCCGTATTAGTTTATAAAACACAAATAATGCTAATAATACACCAACATTATCACCGTTTTTTAATGCGATGGTATCGATAATTTCTTTAATCTTATAATTCAGGGAGATAAACGATATTGCAGCACCAATCGCTATGATCACCAATGAGAAAATATAGACCTTATACCGCATCAAAAGCGAGGTAAGGTAAAGGGAGAGTTTGGCTGTATTAGCGGTGTTATTTTGATTATTCATAGCAGCCCTTGTACACCTTATTATTTTCCTTCACTAGCCACTTTCCATCTTTGAGGAATTGTGGTTTTACATCATTTCTGGCTTGAATTTCTTCCAAGGTAAACCACTGTTTCAGGGTAACAGATTTATCATGTCCTAAATCAAACCATGCATGTGTTTCTGGATGGGCATCAATAACACCACGGAAAACACATTCTATTTTATGGCTATCAATGCGTTTATCGTAAAATTCAAAAACATAAAGAATATCCTGAAGTTCTACTTCGTACCCAGTTTCTTCAAAAACTTCACGCTTAACACATACCGCAAGATTCTCTCGTGGTTCCATATGCCCGCCTGGTAAATACCAGTAGCTGCCGTCATTGCTGACCAGCAGCAATTTATTTTCATGAACGACGCACGCACGGGCACAGGTGTTAATATGAGTCATCTTTATTAACCTTTTATTGCCTTCACCCTAAGACGTACATAATCGGCAAACCATCCCATATCCTGATTCCAAAGGATAGGGCGTACCTGCACAATCACTTCTGTTATAATATCCTTGGCTTCCTGTTCTGAGAATGATGATAGAAACGGATTTGCAAAGGTTCGCAGCCATCCTTCAATACCGGTTTTAAGCGGGGTAGGACGTATAAATAGTTCACATTTTTCAACGCTGAACCCTTGCGCTTCAAGTAGATTTTTATATTCATCGGGCGAGGGAAAATACCAGGGATTAAGTTCCTTTCCATCCTTGTCTCGTTTTGAAACGGATTCTATAAGAGCAGTTTGAATGGTTTCAACATTCCCCTTTCCCCCAAATTCGGCCACAAAGCGCCCTCCGTCTTTTAGCGCGTTAAAGATTCCTTCTACCGCCTTTTCAGGTGGCTTAACCCAGTGCAAAGTAGCATTTGAAAACACAGCATCAAATGCTTGTTTATAGGATAAGGCTGCCGCGTCCATTACATAGGCCTCCACTCCTTTCTTTTTGGCGGCCTCTACCATATCCTCACTAGCATCGATTCCCACAACATGTGCTTTGCATTCCGACATGATGAGGGCTAGCGTTCCCTCACCGCAGCCCACATCTAGAATTCTTTCTCCCGATTTTGGCGCAAGCCACTCTAAAACTTCCTGTCCGTATTCAGATACGAAGGAAGCATTTTGATTGTACAGTCCCACATTCCATGATTGGTTTTCTGCTGTCATTATTTCTTCTCCTTGACCAACATCCTAACTCTTGAGGTGTGAGGGGTATAATTCGATCCATAAAGGATCATAGGAACTTATGCATAAAGCTCATAAAACCACACTGAATTCCTCTCGTTACAAATCCTTGGTTTTGAATTCGCTATAGCCCTCATAGTAATAGCTGACGTCAATGCCTTTCATGAAGGTTTCGCGGTCATGAATTTTATCGGTGAGCGCAGCTCCAAGAAGTTGCTTAATTTCAACGTCCTTCACCACGCTGCGTTCCATGGCGGATAAGTATGCTTCCTTATCCACCAGATTCCAATCAATCACTTTTTGGATGTTTGCTTTCAGTATAACATCAAGCCAGATGCGCGTTGCGCGTCCATTGCCCTCTCTGAAGGGATGGGCAATGTTCATCTCAACATATTTTTCAATAATTTCATCAAAGCTGCCTTGCGCCATTGCGTCGATATGTTCCAGCGACGGCTTCAAATACATCAGCGGAGCGAAGCGGAAATTGCCCTTGGCGATATTCACCTCACGGATTTTGCCTGCAAAATCATAAATATCTTCAAATAGGATTCTATGAATCTGCGCCAGCCCTGCAAATGTCCCGACCTCAATCTTGTTGATTTCCTCAGTATCAAAAAGCTGTTTGGCTTTTTGCTTGCTGATTTTTTCCTCAGCTCTGCCAAGTTCAACTTGGTTGGTGATGTTCAGCTTATTTTCCAATACCATCTTATACCTCCATTAAATCAGCCACATCTGCGCAATCCACTTTTCTAAGTTCTGAGGTGCTCCCAAATGTTGTACCAGTTAGAAGTAGAGTCCTGAGTTTCTTATAACTGCTTTTGGTTTCGCGATCAACACCGCATTGGGCATGCCCAATGTGGTGTTGATCGCGGCGAATTGCTCAGGTGTCCAGAAATGGTTCTGCATGTGTTCCATAACACATTCCTGGAGCTTGATATCCTTGTCTTTAACAACAAACATCATTAGGTGTTGCACTTCATTTTAGAGCAGGCCGACAAGATGTTATCAACAGCGGCAACATCAAATGATCTCCAACATTCATGACCTTGCAAACACGTGACAGATCGATCATCACCGATAAGAAAGACCGTAATATCAAGCTCATCCAATACCGGCCTGATTTTGGCTATAAACGTAAGATAGGTAGGATGATTTGGAAATGCTAGAGCAATTTTATCTTCGCCTTGGCGCTCGTGACTGCTTAAATCAGCCGCGGGATATAAATCTGTGGAAACGCTTGTTGAAATCTGAGAAGGACTAAACGTTCTTTCATATCGCTTACTACCCTTAAAAGAGCCGGGGTCACCTTGGGCTTCGATTAAAAGTCGGCTAGTCCCCTTTTTAGCAATCACGTCGATTCCCTTCTCTTTCGTTGTGCGAGCTACCACAATTTTATAATCATGGCTTTTTAGATACATGCATAGTGCATCTATTAATTCATTTTCGCTAAGCATTTATCCCCCCCATAATAATGTGCACTTGGATTATGACCTCAAACACAATCTTATGTAAACAAAAAGATATTGTTACCCACGCCTGCACATGGCTTGGCAGACCAGCTGGGTAGATGCCATCATTGGAACTGTACAGCCTGTCATTGACGATGGTTTCTGTATCCGCTATGCCTCAGTCAACGTTATGCACTTCTTGGCTGATTAACGTTTACACTTTATAACCGCTTCCTATACATACTTCTCAGTGGCCTGAGTGATGCCTGGAATCTCCTTTAAGGGAAACACGAAAGTAAATGTGCTTCCTACTCCATTCTTATTATTCTCCGCCCAAATGGTACCTAAATGCGCCTTAACAATTTCTCTAGAGATGGCAAGTCCTAAACCTGTTCCACCGGCTTTAGTTTTAGTAAGGCTGCTCTCAAAGAATTTATCAAATATTTTGACCAATTCATCTTCAGGGATACCAATCCTTCGTCTGATATTGAAATGATCATACCTGGTGCTTGAGCCACCCCCATCAAGAAAAATAGCTTCTGGATTGACACTCTGGGAAATCCTTATGGTGCCCTTCTCAGAATATTTAACAGCATTACCAATTAAATTGGTCATCACCTGCGCCATCCGTCCCTCGTCTACTTCCACTAATGGTTCGTTGGCCATGGGTTGAAACACTAGCTTCTCATGTTTTGCCTCGACTACTCCGCTGGTTTCTGCAATAACGGTTTGAATCAGATCACTGAACAGCAATTCTTTACGCTCCAGCTGTACCGCCCCTTTCTCAAATTTAGACATATCTAACAGGTTATTAATCAAAGCCAAAAGCCGATCACTCGATTTATGAGCACGCTGAGCATAATTAAACAGTATATCATCATCTGAGGTATTCCATTCTTCGACCAAAAGGCGCACAAAACTAATTACTCCATGAATAGGAGTGCGAATTTCGTGGCTCATATTCGAGAGGAAGTCTTCTTTGACTTTGAGAGCGTATTCTAGATCCTCGGTGCGTTCTTGAACTTTTTGTTCTAACGATTGGTTCATTTCCTTTAGATTTAAATCCCTCTCATGAATTGTGGTCAACATTGAATTAAACGATTCTGTCAAAATCCCAATTTCGTCTTCATATAATTTTTTCGCACGTATATTATAATTCCCCGTCTTAATTGAAGAAGTTATATTTATTAAATTATCAATCGGGATTGAGATAAATGTTTGAATTTTATAAGAAAACAAAATAACAATTATTGATATTATTATAAATATACCAGATGCATATGTTAAGCGAATTATAAGATCTTTTATTATATAATTTGTTTTTGCATAAATAATTATTTTACCTAAGATTACATTATTTAGTTCTATATCTTCGTTAACAGTCAGGTAATTCCAATTTTTTGTCGCATAAGGACTACAAGAAAATGGATTCCCATCCTTAATTAAGGACACAACCAACTCTTGATTCTTTGAATAAATACAAGAAGCTATAACATCTTTTTTAACATCAAAAATCTTAAGATTTTTTCTGATTTCATCATAATCTTGAAAGCTCATCAAGACGGCGTTTCTGTTTCCAACCAGTTGAGCTAGAAGTTTTAATTCATGTGATAAACCGTTTCTTGAGTCAAAATAGGTTGTTATAACGAATGCTACATATAGTACCATGATAATGCTTCCACATGATCCCAGTGAGAGTATAAGCAATTTTGATCTGAGCGATTTATTTCCAATTAAGTTCTTGATATAACCATTCATAATCTTGTTTCCAAACTAGCTATTTTAACTATACTCATCAACTAAACTGGGCAGGAGGAACAAATGTTAGTCTCTCAAAACACGCTAGGGTCTTTGCAATTTTCGTTCTCCACGGACGTTCACGTCATCAAAGATTATTATGATATTGTTAAAAATGTTTATAGAAATGAAATGCATATACGCAATATTAACCTTCCTGAAGTTGATCCTGACGAATTTGATTTCCAAAGTGACTTCTTAATAATTCTATCGAATGGAGTATGTGTTGGCGGAGCCAGAATTACAACATCATATCCAAAAAATAAGAATCTTATCCCCCTAGAAAATGAAAATTTTCCACTTTCAACTTTTATACCTGATTTACAATACCATGCTTACTCTGAGATATCAAGACTCGCTGTACTGCCTGAATTTAGAAAACAAGGATTAGTAGCCGATCTATTTCGCTATATAATAATTCGGAGCCTAGACAATAATATATCAAGTATATTTGCTAAATCATCTAAAATTCACACTATAAATTACAGAAGATCAATAAAAAAACTAGGACTAGATATAAATTGCTTTAACTATCCTTTTAAAAATGATTTTTTAAACACTCGATATAAAAAGAACCTAGTGATGCTCTGTTTAAAAGATGTCACTAACTCATCTAATGGACAATTTCAACGGCTAACTCCAAAAGCCCAGGATCAAACTTTAACTTTAGTTGCTTAGCTGTCTTTATATTCACAGCAAATCCTATTTTTCCATCCCTCATATCTCTGAACTCGATTATCCCACCCTTATTGACGAAATCCTTAATTTCTGAAATAGAAAGAATAGGAAGATCGGCCATCTTAAAAAAGATTTTTTCTAATCGATATGCCTCAGAAGAGCCGACAAATAAAGCATTGCAATGAGGAATATCATCGATTAATACACCCCTTTTGATAATTATCTCATAGCGAGATGAAAGTTTCTCAGAAGCCTTATCTAAACTTGTACCAAAATGATCATCTCCAATTGTACAAATAGTTATGGTATGCTTCAAGGCAGGATAAAATTCAGTTGCCATAATGAAGTTATATATATAAAGCGATTTAACAAAATAAATATCTGCTGCTAAAACCCGATAAGATTGGCTCATTAGCAACCCCAAACCAATCATTATTAAAGCTAAATTTTTTCTTAGAAATGCCATGTTACTTTACCATAGACACTTCTTCTGATTTCGGATTCTTCACCATAAAGCGGTGCGCTCGTTTCAGGATGAGATGGATCAAGCAAATTTTGTCCAACAAGGCTGAAATCTAGATGCTCAATAGGGTTCCAATTAACTGAGGTATCAAATCTCCAATAACTAGGTGCAGAAAAACCTTTAAGCTCACTTACATAAGACAATATATTGCTCATAGAAAGACTTGGAGTAAATTTATAGACAGAAGATAGATTGAATTGATTTTGTGCCGACTGATCCTCTGCTTTTTCAAATGACGTATCGTTACTACCTACATCACGGTGTAAATTTAAGCGCAGATAACTATAACTACCTGATAAGCTCAACTTCTTTGTTACATTCCAACTTCCTGATAACTCAGTTCCAAAAACTTCAGCCGCACCTAAATTCTCAAAAGTAAATGGCAAATTTATATGCGGAGGGAATGTGGTAGTTGTATCAAGAAAACCGGCTCCCTTTTCTGTGGTTCTAAGGTTGTCATACCAATTCACAAAAGTAGTGAAATCAAGCATTGTTTGTTTGGTCGGCTTAATCCGATATCCTCCCTCCAAACTAATCAACTTTTCACTATCTAAATCTTTATTTCCATTCCATGTTGCAAATCCTCCTGGAATGCCTGCAACAATAACGGATACATCTTGCTCCGTTCGTGAAGGTGTTCGTACAGACCTACTTAGAGAAGTCCAAACTGTTTGATTTTCTTTTGGTTTGTATGAGATCTTGGCCGAGGGCTGAAGCTCTATATTTGTATACTGGTTATATTCAAGCTTTGTTCCCAATGTAGCAAATAACTTATCGGGAATAAGCGAAATTTTATCTTGAGCAAACACATTGAAAATTTCATCTGTTCTATTACTTTCTGAATATCGGATGTAAGCTGTCTCATCAAGTGAGTCTTTGATAACTCTTACACCCCCTCCAACGACAATGTCATTCTTTCCATTTCCAATCCAAGAACGTTGATAATCCAAATCCAAAGTATATATCCGTTGATCTAAAGAGATATTATTTCTTCTGGTATAATCAATATAAGCCTGAATTTGGCTTGTAGAATCATCTTCATGGTGATGGTTAAATCGGGTGAGTAAATTTGCACCACTCAATTCTTCGTCTCTTACAACTGTGTTTATTGTCGGGTAGGGAAGATCGGGCAAATAAGATACACCATCCTTAATACCGTTATAAATATCCCCCTGAAATGTGATTTGATTGTTATTAATTGAATCAAAATCCATCCGAAAACCACCAGTAGACACTCTCCAATCATTATTTAGTCCAGTTCCGTCTGGCCTTAATGATTCATCACGATCGAATGTTTCTGCATAGGTTTTAAAATAACCTTTGTCACCTATTTTCCCCCCATAACGACCTGATAATGCTCCTCTTTCAACATTTCCATATAAAGCCTTAACAAATCCCCCTTGAGTTTGAGACGCGCTTTTGCGAATAATATTAATAACCCCCGCCACAGCGTTGGCACCCCACATTGTGCCACCAGGCCCCCTTATAACTTCAATTCTTGCGATATCCTCCAATAAAACATTTTGTGTATCCCAATAAACTCCAGAGAAGAGCGGTGTATATACACTTCTACCATCGATTAGAACCAAAAGCTTATTGGTAAAAGCTTCATTAAATCCTCTTATTGAAATACGCCAACGGCTTGAATCTGTTCTTGTAACCTGAACACCAGGAACAGTTCTCAACAATTCTGGCACGGAAGTTGCTCCGGAATTCCTAATGTCTTCTTCAGTTATCACATAAATAGCAGCTGCGGCATCAAACGCATTTTCTTCAACTTTTCCAACAGAAGTAACCTTCAATGAAGAAAGATCTTTTAAATCCATTTTCATAAGCTCATCTGAATCATCCGCTGCAAGTGCTTGGAAACTGAAAATTAAACAAGCGCAAAAGCCTACCCAAAAAGAAAACCGCATAATGTCCCCCATACAAATTCAACGGACCATTGTATTAATGAGATATTAATACAATATTAAAAAATTGTCAAATTACGTAGCCATTCCATCACGAATCATAGAATGTTTTGTAACCGACTCTTTCTCTTAACAAATTGATAATTCCATCATGTTTGATTTAATTGTTTAGACATAAAAAATAGCTAAAGACTAAAAACATTTTCAAAATGTGAAACTCCAAAGTTTGCGAATTCAAATTCCTTAACCTAATATGAGACGGATTTAATAAACATGAGATACTGACTTAAGAAAGATTGATAGGAAGCACATTTTAATGTTGATCCAGGAAAGGTATGAGATTGGGACTAGAGAAAACTGAATTTGAGGCACAACTTTCTGAGGAAATTATATTTGAAGCAACTGACGATGCCAATCTTATTAAACAGTATATCGACCTAAGAAAGCGAATATTTGCTTCTAAGCCTGTCACTGAGAAGACACTTTCCCTTGATCAAGGTATTGATTACGAGCTAGAGACTTATGTGCTTGTTGCTCACAAAGGAAATCGTTGCCTTGGCGGGTGTCTTCTGCTCATAAATTATAGCAATACATAGAAACTTCTCCTGAGGTGCTCCCAATTGTTGTACCAGTTAGAAGTAGGGTCTTGAGTTCTTTATAACTGCTTTTGGTTTCGAGATCAACACCGCATTGGGCATGCCCAATGCGGTGTTGATCGCGGCGAATTGTGCGGGTGTCTGGTAACCCAGGCTGGAATGGGGGCGCACATGGTTATAATCCTGCCTCCATTCTTCAATCATTGCCCTGGCTTCCCGCAGACTTGTAAACCAGTTTTCATTTAAACATTCATCGCTGATCCTCCCATTTAAACTTTCTGTAAAACCATTCTCTGAAGGCTTTCCAGGACGGATATAGTGCCATTTGATCCCATGATGCTCTGCCCACATTAACACCGCTTTGCTTGTCAATTCTGTACCATTATCACTGATGATTGTCCCCGGCTTTCCATATCGCTTAATCAGAACGTCAAGTTCACGTACGACGCGGTGACCCCCAATCGACAGGTCTGCAACGAGGTTAAGGCATTGGCGGCTATAGTGATCCATAATCCCAAGGATACGGAATCTTCTGCCATCTGCTAAAGCATCACTCATAAAATCAAGTGACCACACTTCGTGCAATCGGCGAGAGCATGGCAAGGGAACGCGGCTTCCCAATGCGCGTTTCCTGCCCTTGCGACGTTTAACAGATAAATTTTCTTCTCGGTATAATCGGTAAACTTTCTTCAAATTGATAACATAACCTTCTCGTTTCAATAAAATAGCCAAACGACGGTAACCAAAACGGCAACGCTCGTGCGCAAGTTTCTTTAGGACAGCACGCAGCTCACTATCATCATGCTTCCGCTTATGACGGTGGGTGCTGCGAGCAAATCCTAATAGCCTGCAAACGCGACGCTCTGATAAACCTTTCGTTTGGCAGATATCTTCTACCAACAAACGCCGAGATGCAGGCTTTACCACTTTTTTGACAGGGCTTCCTTCAATATCGCTTTGTCTAATTCAGCCTCAGCTAAAAGCTTCTTCAAACGACGGTTCTCTTCATCAAGCGCCTTCAATCTGCTTGCTTCAGATACACCAAGCCCACCGTACTTCGATTTCCATTTATAAAATGTTGCTGAACTTATCCCATATTTCCGGCATAAATCTCCTGTTCCAGTACCGCTTTCATGCTCATGAAGTATGCGAATGATTTGATCTTCCGTGTAACGCTTTTTCATAGTCTGCTCCTTTTAGGTTAAAGTTAACAGACTCTACTTTTTTGTGGACCAATTTTTGGGGAGCACGTCACTCTCCTTATTCATCAATTGATGATTCTTCCTTGAATTCTGAAGCAATGCTGCAGGCCGTTATTTTTGGAATAAATCAAGATGGTGATAATTATATTGAGCTGTTACCAAAGACCGATTCAGGTTATAAGAAAAGGAGAGATGATTACGGAAAACAGCCTATTGAGTCAACTGCATACCAAGTGCAAAACACTGTCAGAGCCGCAGTTAATGCGTGGTTAAATCCTTAAACATGTGGAGTCAAATAATAAATGAGAAAATTTATAAAAATCGTTAATTGTCTTTTTATGGTATTTATCATATGCGCATGCAGCAACTCTTTTGCTGAAGAAAGATATTCTCCACTGGAAGAAAAGCATACAAGCTACATATATCCAATAAAAATAGAAATTAAATATTGGGGCAATCTTATATATGGAATACCTGGAAAAAACAGCAATAATTATTTCAAAGAACGATTGAAGCAACCAAGAAGTTATCTTCTTAAGGACAAACAGAAGTTAATGAGCTTAAACGCAACTCATTCAAAGGATCAGATTCTAGAAAATTATAAAGGATTTAGAGGGGGGTATTATAAGTATTTAATGCGTCCTGATAGCGGTAATGAAGGATACGAAAATTGGGAAATGGATGGTCCATTGGATTGTGGTTATATTATCATCGATAAAGATGGTTTTATTTGGCCTTTTCTTAAAAATGGACCTGCTGAATGGCTGTTATACAGTGATATAAGTCTTATAAACAGATCTGGTAAAGTCAGTCGAAACTTTTCACTACCAACTTATGACCAGAATGGACAAATTGTACCAGAGCCCCCCATCGGTCAATATGATCTTGATGGGGGTCAAACATTTGAAGCTAAAGACCCTTATTTTGCACATGGAGTTATTGGATATTTAGAAGATAGAGATTTTGAAATAACAGGTGTAGAGGAGAATGTTGATTTTAATCCTAAAGATTTCAAGGAATAATAACACTTCTTTTGAATCTCAATCAGCCTTTTAAGTTATCACAAGATGGTACTAATTATATCAAGCTGTTAAAAGAGCCTAATTCAGGTGATGAAAAAAGCATAGCTGATTACGAACAACAGCCTATTGAGTCAACAGCGTATAAAGTACAGTCTGATGTAAAAAAAGCCGACAAGATGTTATCAACAGCGGCAACATCAAATGATCTCCAACATTCATGACCTTGCAAACACGTGACAGATCGATCATCACCGATAAGAAAGACCGTAATATCAAGCTCATCCAATACCGGCCTGATTTTGGCTATAAACGTAAGATAGGTAGGATGATTTGGAAATGCTAGAGCAATTTTATCTTCGCCTTGGCGCTCGTGACTGCTTAAATCAGCCGCGGGATATAAATCTGTGGAAACGCTTGTTGAAATCTGAGAAGGACTAAACGTTCTTTCATATCGCTTACTACCCTTAAAAGAGCCGGGGTCACCTTGGGCTTCGATTAAAAGTCGGCTAGTCCCCTTTTTAGCAATCACGTCGATTCCCTTCTCTTTCGTTGTGCGAGCTACCACAATTTTATAATCATGGCTTTTTAGATACATGCATAGTGCATCTATTAATTCATTTTCGCTAAGCATTTATCCCCCCATAATAATGTGCACTTGGATTATGACCTCATTGGAACTGTACAGCCTGTCATTGACGATGGTTTCTGTATCCGCTATGCCTCAGTCAACGTTATGCACTTCTTGGCTGATTAACGTTTACACTTTATAACCGCTTCCTATACATACTTCTCAGTGGCCTGAGTGATGCCTGGAATCTCCTTTAAGGGAAACACGAAAGTAAATGTGCTTCCTACTCCATTCTTATTATTCTCTGCCCAAATGGTACCTAAATGCGCCTTAACAATTTCTCTAGAGATGGCAAGTCCTAAACCTGTTCCACCGGCTTTAGTTTTAGTAAGGCTGCTCTCAAAGAATTTATCAAATATTTTGACCAATTCATCTTCAGGGATACCAATCCCTTCGTCTGATATTGAAATGATCATACCTGGTGCTTGAGCCACCCCCTCAAGAAAAATAGCTTCTGGATTAACACTCTGGGAAATCCTTATGGTGCCCTTCTCAGAATATTTAACAGCATTACCAATTAAATTGGTCATCACCTGCGCCATCCGTCCCTCGTCTACTTCCACTAATGGTTCGTTGGCCATGGGTTGAAACACTAGCTTCTCATGTTTTGCTTGGACTACTCCGCTGGTTTCTGCAATAACGGTTTGAATCAGATCACTGAACAGCAATTCTTTACGCTCCAGCTGTACCGCCCCTTTCTCAAATTTAGACATATCTAACAGGTTATTAATCAAAAGCAACAGCCGCTCACCGGATTTACGGGATCGCTGGGCATAGTTGAATAGCAAGGCATCATCCGCAGTATCCCATTCTTCTACCAAAAGCCGGATGAAACTGAGAACACCATGGATGGGCGTGCGGATTTCGTGGCTCATGTTGGAGAGGAAATCTCCTTTTACTTTTAGAGCGTATTCTAGGTCTTCAGTGCGTTCTTGGACTTTTTGTTCTAAGGATTGGTTCATATCCTTTAGATTCATATCTCGATCATGTATTGTGTTTAGCATGGAATTGAATGTGTCCGCCAATGTTCCCATTTCGTCTTCGCTAAATTTATTCGCTCTAATCGAATAATCACCCTCTTTAACTTTTGCAGCAACCTCAACCAATCTTGTAATAGGATATGTAATAATAGGCTGAGTATATTTTATAGCTATATAGAATATTATTAACAACAATACAAATGAAATAGAAACAATATATATCAACCTAATTAAATGCTCTCTTATGTCTTTTTCATCCGAAATGATAAATATATAGCCAACAACAATAGAATTTTTTGATTTTATTTCTTTATAAACATATATATAATCTCCAGCCATAATTATTTCTTTATTTTTCTTGAAACATTTATATTTTCTTCCTTCATTCAATTCTGCAAGAAGCTTGCCCTCCACGCCATATATGCACGCGTTAACGATAGAACTCTTAGTCGCAACATCTTCAATTATATCATGAATTCTAAATTCATCTCCAAGCACAATCGCTGGTGCTAATCTTTTCCCAACGACTGTAGAAAGCAAATTTATTTCATTAACAATTGATGATTTCGTTGTTCTGAGATCATAGAAAATAAATGAAAAGGAAACAATCGATAGGGCGACAAAAAGCATTGCCATCATCATCACAACAAGTTTTGTTCGAATAGCAAGCTTAGAAAACACCTCTCCCTCCTTAATATGCCTCCAACCCTAACCAATTTATACAAAAATAACAACAAACTTTATTGCATATTAATAATTAATGTATATACAATAGTATATTGCATATATTGAATAATTATTAATTTATCTTAAATATGTCTTGAATAGCCTTAAATATTTGTTTATATACCCTTCGAGTTTACTTACTTCTCATTGGGAAACTAAATGCAGAAATCTCACCCAAAAAAAATATCCTTGATCACGTACCGTGATCTCGAAACGACTGATCTCATCATTGAAATCACCGATAATCAAGATTTCATTAACCAATACTTTGTACTACGCGAACAATGCTATAAGCAGGATTTGGGTTTAAAAAATTTTTCTGGTGGATGCGATGCTTTTGATAATAAAGGCACTATAGCTATTGCCAGACTGGGCCATATTGTGATTGGCGGGAGTCGACTAGTTGTCTCACTTATTAATAACCCATGTATATTGCCTCTTGAAGAAGATGGTTTTATGGTAAAAGACTTATTTCCAGAACTTGAGCTCAACAGACATGGATATTTTGAAATAGGTCGTACTGTTGTGGCCCCCAATTACCGTCACACTGATATCAATTTTAACATTAATAAGCTTCTTGTAATGAATGCCCTAGAGAGAGGTTGTTATTTTCAATTTACGATTTCAACCTTACCTGTTTTCCGAATAAATAGGATAATTGGGACAAGACTGGGCATGGAACATATGTTAATTAAACACGTTTCTGTGCCTATAAAACATATTTATGAAGCTCTAAATAAGCAAGGAATCTATATCTCAATCTCTTTTATACGTCCCAAAGATACAAGAATCCAACAAAGAAAATTATTAGAACATACCAATACTCAAGATAAATTATTCCTGGACAAGGAAACAGTTGCTTCATAATATAGTAAGTGGGGAATGCTATATAAGGGGCTATCGTTATCTTTGGGGGTGTTTATTTATGCGTAAATTGTTTTTCCTATGTATACTTACTCCTACCATAGCATTTGCAAATGATCCGACTATCAAACAGCAATTTCAAGTAACAGATGATGAAGTATTCACCTTATCGAAAAAGCCTGAAAATGCATTTCAAGCGGCTTCTGCCATTTATGTTATTTCCCAAGAAGATATAAGAAGAGCTGGCATAACCACAGTTCCAGAAGCACTCAGACTTGCACCTGGAGTAGAAGTTGCCCAGATAGATTCCAATAAATGGGCCATTACTAGCAGAGGATTTAATCGTCAATTTGTCAATAAAATGCTTGTTCTCATTGATGGAAGGACTGTTTATACCCCTTTGTTTGCTGGAGTTTATTGGGATATGCAAGATTTAATGATTGAAGATATTGAGCGCATTGAAGTTGTCAGGGGCCCCGGGGCAACTATTTGGGGAACAAATGCCGTAAACGGTGTCATAAATATTATTACTTATTCCTCAAAAGGTACTCAAGGCAATCTTGCATCTGCTGTTTACGGTAATGAGCAAAGGGGAAATTTAGCTTTTAGACATGGCGGTCGAATCAATGATAAACTGCATTATCGTGTTTATGGAAAATATGACCACCGTGATGATAGTCACTTTACTGATAAAACTAATGGGAATGACACCTGGGAAAATGGCAGAACAGGATATCGTATGGATTGGGACGCAAGCCCCAATGACCTAATAACATTTCAGGGTGATATAAGTAACGGTTATGAAGATTATACGTTAAACCCTCCATCACTACCCACTGCGGTTACCAGTGATGAAGAAATCATTGGTGCAAACCAGATGGTAAAATGGCAAAGGAATCTGACTAACCATTCAATTACGACAAATGCTTATGTTGACTACACATCGCGTGATTCTGTTTTCTTAGAACAAAAATACTTAACTTTTGATCTTGACTTTCAAGATGTGTGGACAGTCAACCCCAGTCATGAATTATCTTGGGGATTGGGATATCACTACTTTAGAGATAACTTAAAAAGTCTTCCAGTTTCAGGTGTTACGTTTATTGACTATACCCCTGACAAGACTGATAATGACTTATACAGCGTATTTCTACAGGATCAGTGGTCTATTATTCCTGATAAATTGTTATTAACCCTAGGATCAAAATTTGAGCATAATTACTATACTGACTGGGAAACACAACCCACTATTCGACTTAGTTATCTTCCTGATGAAAAGCAAACCATCTGGTCATCTATTTCAAGAGCAATAAGAATTCCGAGTCGTGCAGAGCGGACAATTAACCTTGCTGTAGCCAATACAGGTTTTGGACTCATAAGGCAGGTCGGTCAACCAGGCTATGATTCAGAAAAGCTAACTGCTTATGAATTGGGCTATAGAAATAAAATTATTCCTTCACTTACTTTTGATGTTTCTGCGTTTTATAACGTATATCAGGATTTGAGAAGCCTTGAATTTAGTGGACTCAACATGCTCGTTGAAAATCAAGCATCCGGAAAATCTCATGGCATTGAAGTTGCAGCTCAATGGACTGTTTTACCAGGCTTATGGTATCTACAGGGATCATACTCCTATTTGCATCTGGATATCGATAATAAATCTGGAAGTACGGATATCCTAAATGAAAAAGATGAGGGCGCATCCCCCCAAAATCAATACAAGATTCAATCTAGTATTAACCTCTCTCACAATGTGGAATTTGATCAAACATTATATTTTGTCGACAATCTTCGTACCCTTGGGATTAATGCGTATACACGCTTTGATTTGCATTTAGCCTGGAAACCTGTACGAGGACTAGAATTGAGCGTGGCTGGTCAAAATCTACTGGATAATCGACATCAAGAATTTAGTCCTGACTTATATTCCAAGGCATCAGAAATAGGTAGAAGTATCTATGGAAAAGTAGTTTGGGAGTTCTAAGTGAGTTTCACCTTATTCGAATACAGGCAAGTTCTATACGCATTGATACGGCTTCTTATGTGTTCATTGCTTATATTAATATCCTCTTCAGACGCATTTTCTCAAGTATCGGCTGCCAAAGTGAATATTTGGCCAGCAACGAAGGCATCTCTCATCATCAAGTATCTAAATTATGTCGTATGGCCTACAAGCGTTTTACCTTCTAAGAAAGAACCTTTAACGATATGCTTGTTTCGAGGAGATCCGTTGGAAGAATATATCCCCAAGGCTGCATCCAAAGAACATAGTCCTTATACTCTTACCGTTAAGAAGGTCGGATATAAAGATTCATTTTATGGTTGCCATATCCTTTTTGTCAGTGAAGGTAATAATGATCATATTGATGAGGTCATAGCCAGCACTAAGGGAAAACCCATTCTTACGATGAGTGATATTAGAGGGTTTGCAAAGAATGGAGGAATTGCCGGATTCTTTATTCGTTCAAATGGGCACAAAGAGACTGTTTTAGAAATTAATATTAGCAGTCTCCAAAGTAGTGGAATTCATATTGATACTGATTTTATCAGTATCATGGATATATACAGATGATTTATTTATGGTTTAAATATTCAATGCCATTTTTCAAAAGAACCCCTGAGTATATTTTGCACTTTAATTACACATATTAATCTAGGCCGTGATCATGATATTTATTAATTATATAAAGAGAAATAATTCCTCCATATTATTGCTATTATCATTCATCATGATTAATTTGTATGCCAACAACGCAATGGCCTTTTTACAGGAAGGAGTATGGCCAATTGAAAATACTAAATATCATTATCCTGTAAGACTCTGTATGCAGTATGTCTTTGAAGAAAAAACGCAATATGATAGGAAAGATGCGATACAGAGCTTCGCGACGACAAGAGATATTATTATTAAAGATAAAAACTTCTTTAATAAATTGCTGGTCTCAGAGAGCAGGGAAGTAATTTTCAAGAAGTATTCATATCTAGGAAAAAATTATCTTAAGTATATCTTAAATGATCATGCAGGAGAAGAGCCATATGATCTAGAAGATATTGCTCCAGTAACGGATGCGGGATGTATCATTGTGGATAAAAAACATTACATTTTGACTTACCCTGAAGATAATCCTTTACGTTGGGAAGTATTCTTTTTAACTTCAATTTTGAATAAAGAGAGAAAATTTCTGCTTTCTGATCCTTCGGGACTGTATCCTTTTGAACCCTATGGAGAAGGAGTAATTAAAACCGAAAAATTCAAAGCAGGAGATCCTTATTTTGCCCAAGGACTAATCCGCTTTTTAGAACAATTTGACTTTAAAATAACCAGCGTTACAGATGGAGTAGACATCCCTCCTTATGAACCGAATGGAAACGTAACCAGCAATAGTCACCTAAATATAAAATGATTAAACCTATATTGAAAAATGTGTTTTCTCCAAATATACCGGATTTGGAGAAATATGAACCAGAACAAGATGATTGTTTTATGATCCAACTTTGGCTGGATATTGGAGCAAATGATTCTGATGCCACAGACATATTTTATCTAACAGTATGTACACCAGAATGGCTTAAGAATGAATGTACGTTACAAGCACTTTGGGGACGTCATTTATTGATTGTTTCATCATACGATATTCAGATTATCCGCGATAAAATAGAAGATTATTTATCAACATGCACAGGTAATGATTGGCAACAATTAGCCGTTAAGATTGGTAAAATTTGTGCCTGGGAATTTGAAGACTATCAAGCATAATTTTGGGGAGAAATAGACCAAGAAACCTTTCAGCCATAGGCAGTATCAAAAGGCACTATAATTGGAACGAATGGATCGGCACCGGTATACCAAGTGGTATATAATGGAATTATTCAAGAACTAGCCATTGGCATTGGATCTAATGGATATATCGTTCGTGCAAATCCAGTAAGCGTATGGAAGCCATTATGAAGATTTTAAGATTCGGAGCAACTTATGGTGCTCCTCCTATTTTTGATCCAGGTTTAGAAAGTATGGGCTACGTTGACCTAGCTGATTTAAGGATATCTGATGTGTTAAAATGGCAAATTGATCTTTGGAATCAACAATATCAAGAAACTTTTTCAGATGATTATCCCCCAGATTCATGTTTTAAAAGTTTAGACGAATTAATAGCCCATAATAAAAGGGGGAACGAACTTTCTCTGCTATTGCAAACGCCACATTCAAGTTTGAAGTGCAAACCTCTGACATTTTTTTAGGAATGCCTCATTAGGAGTTATCCAATTGAGTTTTTTGCGTGGTGTTAGGTTATAGTTATCAATGGTTTCATTGAAATCCTCCTTGTTGTATGTGTGAATGTTTGTTTTTCTGGGTAAGTCTCTTCGCAGTCTTCCATTGGTATTCTCGACGCCGCCCTTTTGCCATGATGCATATGGGTCGCAGAAGAAGGTTTTGATGTCCAGTGCTGTACCCCCATAACTGGTGACGGGTAAATTCACCACCATTATCCAAAGTCAACGACTTGCGTGCTTTTTGAGGTATTTTGGTTAGCAGGTTAAGGATTGCGTTTGCAACGTCATCGGCCTTTTTACTGGGCAATTGCTTGCTGAGGGTAAACATGGTCTGTCTTTCCCTGAGAACCAGAATATGTTGAGAGCCCTTACAGAAGCTCATCAAATCCCCTTCCCAGTGACCAAATGTTGTCCGCTTATCAATGTGCTTGGGCCGTTGATGGATAGAGACTCTGTTTGGTATACGTGAAGCACCAGCGCCTTTAGATTTCCTTAGTCCCCGCTTTGCTTTATGCCGCGGAAGGAACTTCCAGATTTTCTCTTTTCGTCTGGAACCCTGATAAATCCAGTGGTAGATCGTTTCGTGACAAATGGATTTTAGCTCGGTTTGACCATGCTTAAGATGACCGGCGATTTGCTCAGGTGTCCAGAAATGGTTCTGCATGTGTTCCATAACAAATTCCTGGAGCTTGATATCCTTGTCGAGTCGCGCTTGACGGCAACGGCGGCCAGCTGCCAGGCGATGTGCCGTATCCGGCCAATATTGACCTGGCGGTGCTTCATTGCGCTTTAGCTCCCGATAAACGGTACACACTGGACGGCCGATCGCTGAAGCAATCTGGCCTGCTGCAGGCCAGATTGCTTCAGCTGAGATATCTTTACTCTTTCATCATAACTTAAATGGTTATATCTTTTCATACGCAACATCTTTTTGATTATCTGTTTTGACAACAAACATCATAAGGTGTTGCACTTCATTTTAGAACAGGCCAACTGAACTTGGTGATCAATATTACATTATTTTTTTGCCCTTGAAGTAATATAATGATTTGGAAAGGGGTTATTTAAATGCGAATGGTCGGATTTTGTGGTGGAAGTCGAATTATTGAATTAGGATCATCTTCAGATATGCAAGCATTTTTTAATGCTATCAGCAAGTTTGTTTTACAAAGCGATAACAATACAGACTATAATCCTATAACAGATAGATTATATCGAAGGTATTTAAAAATTGAAGAATTAGAAAAAGCCACGATGTTGATGGAAAAAATAAAAAGTATTTTGAAGACCATCTCATGTCAGGAAATAAATTTTACTGAATTAGAATTGGATATTAAAAATACAAAGCTGGACATTAAAAAACATAACCTATTTGAGCTATTTGAAGTTTATTTTAGTGCATTTGAAGTATGTGTAGAATCCTGTTTGGATTTTTATAGAAGATATAACGAAAATGAACCCGTCAAAATAATATTTACAGATACAGCCTGGTATATGTATGAGAGCCTAAGGACCTTGCCAGAATATGACGAACATGAGGGTGTCCCTTTTTGGTTTGCCACCAAAGATAATGATTATGGCCTTCCAAAACCTGCTAAGTTAAGACAGTAATCGCCGGCGCTTATGCAAGTGCTATATCGATTAAAACTGTTATGGGAGTTATTAAATCAAAGGGAATTGGAGCAGAGGTTCTTTCATCCGGAGCTCCTGCAACAACACCTACCAAAGATACACTGATACAAGAGTTAGTATCAAAGGGAGTTTAAAATACTCCTGAAAATATTATTGGAATCACTAAAACTGCAGATGGGTAAATCGTCTTTCTGGAAACAGGAAATTCATCTGCAGGACTTCAACACATAATTGAGGAACACGGCATACAATTTGCACAGCTAGGCATTTCAGAAGAAGAACTTCCCGATTTTCTTATGACTGCTGTGAAGAATGGAAAAATAGTAGGCCACCAGGGTACTGGAACAGGTAGGCCCGTTTACGCTTTCACATATAATGGAAAACCATATAATGTAGCTATCACCATTGGCAATAATGGTTATATCGTAGGAGCAAACCCAAGATAGGAATGCGTATGAGAAAATTAAAATTAATGGCTGATTATCAATGTTATCCTATTTGGGAACCAAACACTAAGGAGTATAACATTAATCCCTTTTCTCTTCCGATTTCATTACAATTGGGAAATGACTTAATGAAGTGGGCAGCACAATGGGATAAAACATTAAATTGGGATAATCCCTCAAATTCTGGATTTAATTCTACAGAAGAAGAAAGCTTTTTTATTTCAGAAGGCAAGCGACTCTGCGAAACACTCAATAATCAGCTTGGTAATCAGTTTGAAGTTGAATTTTCTTACTCCCCTCAATTTAAAGAATAAAGTGCTAGCCAAATTTGGCAGAAGTCAGGAAATAACATAGTCATCGGTAACACCTTTAACGCCATTGCTGGGTGCGATAAAACCATAGGTGCATGCTCAACCCTATTCAACAATGCGGTGAATTTTCATGGGGAACCTTATGTACCCGGTATGGACAAGATGTTATCAACAGCAGCAACATCAAATGATCTCCAACATTCGTGACCTTGCAAACACTTTACAGATCGATCATCACCAATAAGAAAGACAGTAATATCAAGCTCTTCCAATACCAGCCTGATTTTGGCTATAAACTTAAGATAAGTAGGATGATCTGGAAATGCTAGAGCAATTTTATCTTCCCCTTGGTGCTCGTTACTGCGTAAATCAGCCGCTGTATAAGAACCTCTTGAAACTCTTGTTGAAATCTGAGAAGGACTAAACGTTTTTTCATATCTCTTACTACCATTAAAAGAGCTGGTTCCACCTTTGGTTTCTATTAAGAGTCGGCTAGTCCCCTTTTTAGCAATCACATCGATTCCCTTCTCTTTCGTTGTGCGGGCTACCACAATTTTATAATCATAGCTTTTTAGATACACGCAAAGTGCATCTATTAATTCATTTTCGCTAAGCATTTATCCCCCATAATAATGTGCACTTGGATTATGACCTCAAAGTCCATCAATGTCCATCAATCAAGATACAGGATACATAAAAAACTTGACGCACGGTTAAAAATATACTACTTAGCAATAGTAACAATAATTAATAACGGATGCAGTCTAATATGACTAATGTTGCGGCTTACATCAATTTTATAGAAACTAACGAGCCAATTGATGCTCTGAAAACAAAGTTTGGTGGAAACCCTGTCTGGCTTGAAAAAGCATCGTGGCCCATTAGCAGGTCAACCGGCAAGCCAATGAACTTTATTTGTCAAATTGCTATCGATACGAGCATCTTCCCAAATGCTAAAGGTAAAATGGCTTATATTTTTATGACAGGTGATGAAGATGGTGGAGATGCTGAAACGTGGGATCCAGAAAGCGGAGAGAATGCCGTTATTATCCAACCTAGCCATGTTTTGGAGGCTGACGTTCAAGAAATTGCGGTAGGACCAACTATAGCTTCTGAATATGATGTTCAATTAAAAATTGTTAATGATATCGCCGCCCCTGCATTAGAAAGTATTGATGTGGACGACCCAAATTATGAAGAAATCATGAATTCTATTGCTGGAAACAAGATAGGTGGCACCCCTCTTTTCATCCAGGGAGATGAATCTCCTGAGGGAGATGATTGGGTTTTACTTCTGCAACTGGATTCGACACAACTGCCTTTTGAAATTAACTTTGGTACTTGTGGTGTGGCGTATGCTTTTATTAACACGAATGGTGATAAAGGAAAATTCTTGTGGCAATGTGGTTAGTTTTTTATTTCTAGCTTTACTACGGTCTCATTCATTAAGTTAGCGATAGTATTCTTCAGCTGCCTTAGTTCACGTTTGAAGAGCAACACTCTGACATTTTTTAGGAAAGTCTCATTAACTACTAAACCTGGTTATAACACGTTATCTGTCATTTTCAGAGATAAGCTATATCGAGTTCGATAAATGTGTGACCCTTTTCGTGAATATCTTCTATCCAAAGCCTCGGCACTTGGCCTGTTCTAAAATGAAGTGCAACATCTTTTTGAATATCTGTTTCACAACAAACATCATAAGGTGTTTCACTTCATTTTAGAACAGGCCGATGATGTTTAAAGACTTGATTACTGGCTAATTTACGGCTAATTTATGGTTATGCCATGGAAACCTCGATATACCATTACTGACAAGCTTCTTTTTACCATTCGTGAAATTGGTGAGGCTCTTGGTGAGATCAAGAGCCTGCATCTGACACCAAAGTCGCTGGCGCAACTAGAATTAAATGCCAGGGAAATGTCGACCTATGCCTCGATGAATTGAAGCGCGTGCATAAAATGCTACCTGATAATGCAGAAGCTAAGCCCCGCCTTGAACCACATCACCAGCTCGTTTTAGACTATATTAATGAGCATGGCAGCATAACCCAGCGTGAATATCAGGCTATTTCTTCCCGCAGCCTGGCTTCTCGGAAACTGGATATTGAGAAGTTGCTGGGTTTCGGTCTTATTGAAGCAAAAGGTACGGGGCGTGGGACGCATTATGTGCGGAGTATCGCAAAGTCGGACTAAATGAGCCGGCCTGTTCTAAAATGAAGCGCGACACCTTATGGTGTTTGTTGTGAAACAGATAATCAAAAAGATGTTGCACTTCATTTTAGAACAGGCCCCGCACTCCAAACGCTCCTTCATGCAAATGAAGAAGCGTTTGGATATGCAACGTGTTATGCAGCGTTATGGTCGGTAATGTTGTAGTGATGATAAAGATTACTGCGAAATGTCTCATCAGCCATATTGGGCCATTTATCCTTGTCAAATCCGTTTTCGTTTTTCAGCCTGTCTTTATCAATATTCAGTATAAAACATTTATCATTCCTATTTAACTTCATGGCTTCTGGTGGAATCGCAAACAGCTTGTCTCCCATGCCTAGAATGCCACCAAACGACAAAACATAATAGGATACACGATTATTTTCCGTGTCAATCATGATATCTTTTACATGACCAAGATTTTCTCCTTCAGCATTTTTTACATCATTACCATTAAGTGTTGAGGCCGACAATAAAATTTCATTTGTCATACGTTTTCTCCTTTCTCGTGTCCGCATTGCGAACTGGTTAATTATTTAAACATTACTCTTAGCAGAATAATATTTAATCGCTTTGATGTAATGAAACAATGCGATAAATTCACCTGAATATATTTTTTACATAAATGATGATGCTGGAGGTAATTTCAAAATTTTAAAATATCTCCCCCAAAAACAATCAACCCAATCCATGCCCTATACCTAAAACATGAATGTGGCGTTGCAATTCAAACTTGCATGTGGCATACGTTTGCTGCACTTCCAACAGATTTATTATTGCCCGGTAAGCGAGTAGTCTTCCTCACTAATTCCCTGAAGCTTAAAGCTGTTTGGGGATCCCCAGCTAGAATGTTAACATACACACTGCTTGCTGCTTTTGCATCGAAGCTCTCAACACCCTTCTGACTCAGCACCTCTCTTACCTCCTTTTTAGTATATTCAGGAACGTGATCAGCCATAAGTCGCCGAGAAAGCGCATGGCTTTTTAGAGCCCTTCCCGCCATACTCGGAGGGTTTTGTGTTCCAATAATCGTAAATCCTGGCCTTTGGGGTGGTTGCCCCTCCGGCGTTTTACCATTAAGCAACGCATTAAGAAGTGATTCCATCATGGAGGCACAATTAAACTCATCCATAACCACCACAGCACCCTCATTGAAGGCCTTCAATAGCGTGTCGCGCTTCATGTTATACTGCATACTAGCAGGAATAACATAATAGATTTTTGATGCCGTGTTTACATCGGCTTGTGAGGCTTCAACATAGCCCTTAGCTTTTAGGAGGTTAAATACTAACTCACTTTTACCCACTCCTGGCTTGCCTTCAAGAACGATCCCTCCCAATCCAGGAAAGTTCGCCAGCTCACGATCAGCCTGGCGCATCAACCGAACATTAAGTAAATCATTCATGGGCTGAGCAATAGCATACCGGGAAGGAGTAACGACAAATTCATTATTAACAGGCCATTTGATTTCCTTACGAACTAAAGATCCTTCTGGCTTATGTTTCTCTTCAAATTGACGGATATAATTAGCAGGTACCAGTGAATGTGCGACACGGTAGGCGTAATGATGAGCCACCTGTTTAGGATCAGCTTTCTGGCGTTGTTTGCAATAAGCCAGCGTCAGAAGCGCCATCATCTGTACCTCACGTGGCGAGATGAGCACTTCATCTTTGGAGTATGAGCACACATCACGATAGGTATTAAGGAAGAGTGGCGCAAGTTCCCGCGTCCTGGGTTCAAGCACGCTCCCCTTAAACAGCGGCTTTAACTGTGTTTCATAAATCATCTCTGCAGGCATAGGCTCAAACAGCACGGCATTACCGTGACGCTTAAAGAGGGTTGGAAGCGTACGTGCTGCTCCATAACTTAGTGGATTAGCGGCAAAGACAACTTTATGATCCGCCGTAAGTTCATGATAGACCCCATCAATAACGATTGAAGGCGGGTTATTATCAAACAATCCTTCAAATTCACTCCAGTTGCGTGTGGTGATATTTGCTTCATCAATAAATAGGATTTTGCGTCCTGGGGTTTTATCTTTTGCCCACTGGCTTAATTGCGATACCCCTTCATAGAGACCTTTGTTATCAGGAACAAGTTCTTGCTGCACAAACGTGGTTTTACCAACCCCGGTCAATCCCGTTAACAACACAAAGGGAGAATGTTCAAGAACGGCATTCACTTGGCTCAAACGGTTCGCCTTAAAGGCTTGGGTAATGTCCGCACTGTTTTCTAAATCGAAATCAGCAATAGTTACCCCATTGGGCAGAGTATAAACACCCGCCCACGCCGCCCCTTCACTACTTTGCTCAGGATGTTGTTTCAAATAACGCAAGCGTGCCTCTAACGTGCGAAGTGGTTCTTTTTCTAGCTGTTCATCTGTCAATAGATGATGCGCTTCGCCCAAAATCTGACATTTTTTGTTTTTTCCAACATTGTCGGTTTCATAAGGTAGATACCTAAGTTCACTAGGACCATCACTGAGCAGTATGAGCTTGTTTACTAGATTAGGGTCACGGCTACGTGCTATCAAAAGCGGCGCTAAAGCATCGCATAATTCAGCAGAAAAATGACCCTTTAGTATTATATTCTGATTATTATCCAAAGCGTGACGCAAGGCTCCGTTGGTTTCACTAAAGATAAAACACTGTTTATTACTGTCGTACTCGCCCGCACGTTTAACCAAAAGGTCGGCACTACGCAACTCAGACACATCAATGATGCAGCATGAAGCACCTTCTGCCATATCTGCCTTTATCAGCCCAATCGTAGTATCAGGGTCGTTGCTTTCAATCACCGTTGTATGTGAATAGCATTGCTTTGGCAACGTAACTGGAGGGAGTATTGAGCCATTTCGTAAGGCTAAGTTAGATTCAAGGTAGTTAGACACAGCCAGCGTAACCTTGTGTTTATGGCACTCGGTAAGGAGCATCGCCCATTGATTCTCAGTTAAGTCACGGGTTAATATAACAGGAAGAGTTTTGCCTTGATGCTGTTCAATGCGTCCAACGAGTACGGATAAACTGTGTGTTTTCTCAATTTATAAAGCGATTCCCTTGTTAAAGGCACTAAGGAACACATTCTCCAGTACAGGACTTGCCCCCCGTCTTGAGCCATCCACTGCTCTAATACTCTACGCGCATGTCGCTTTTCCCAAAGATACCATTGATTTGCAGTCCAATCTGAAATAATTAAGGTCTTAGGTTTGAAAACATCTGACTCGGATATATTACGATAGTAGGGCTCCTTTTGAATCAGGCGGTTAACGTCTATCTCTTCTGGCGGATTGGCATTAAATTGTTCATCTTCGAGCTTTTGTGCGTAATAGAATATTTTATTAAACTTCATGTTTCTTATAACCTATGTTTTGAAACAAGACATTATACAAACAAATGCTGTAAATTGTGCACTTGAATAGTCTCACGTTAAAAACCCCTTATATGACAGGAGTTTTTAACGTGTTTTGAATATGGATAATAATCTATGAAGAGATACCCTGAGCCTGAGATTGTGGAGCAATCTTATTCAATTCGTTTTTGGTAATCATTAAAAAATGAGTACCACGTTCTGGATCAACTTGAATCATTTTTTCTTTATTTGTATATTTATCTTGATTTTCTGTATGAAATTTCTCTGCAGCTTCAGGTGTATCAAATTCAAATCTGTATAAAACAACCGTATATGCTTTTTTTATGAATTCCTGAGGAACTACAGAAGCAACTCCTGGCACGGTAATAGTAGGTGATACCTGTGAGGCATAACTGTTAGCAGGCGTGGGAATCTTAGAAGAATGTCCCGCTACACTTTCTTCTTTTTCGTTTTTACTTTCAGAAAAACCTGAAGGTCTGACTACATTAGTATTCGCACTCTTAATATCTACTGTTTTTTCATAAGTTCCAGTTTCAACAACAACATAAGGCGTCGTATCTTTAATAAGCGAACCTGTTTTATAAAATTTCAGTTCATTCACAAAGAAATGCTCTATCTCATCAGCCGGTACACCAGTAAATTCAAGACCAGAATCATTTGGATGTTGTTTAGTGTACATCACAGCTTTTTTACCAAAACATCTTTGAAACGCTCCGTCCAGAGCTTCAGCACTTGGACCATCTAAAAAGATATTCGCGTAAGCATCATCTAGAAGACGGACAACAACCGTGCCGTTTTCATTTAATTTTATATTTATTTGCTCTATTAATTTTTCAGAAAACCCTGCTCTTTCTTCATTATTATCGCGATCTTTTCCTCTAATTTTATTTGCGACACTACTAATTTTAGAAGTTAAAAATTTTATTCCAGATTTCTTCTTTTCGTTTTGGTCTTGATTTCTGCCTTCTTCTTTTCTGCCTTCATCTTTTCTTTTTGACATATTTTTAGTCCTTTAATAAGTTTAAAACAATGAACAAACGCAGTATACTAAGTAAGTGTTGTGAATATTTATCAAAATTAGGATAGTGCTCAATTTAGGTGAGAATTGGGGTAAAGAACATACCGTTGTCCTGCGCTCTTGGCAAAATAATTAGGACGCATTGACCAACTTCTTCAAATAGGAAGACCATATCCGAAAAATCATCTACACCACAAATGCTGTATAGGGAACACACCGGATGATACTCAAATATACCAAAACTAACGCTCCTTTTACTTCTGAAAACGCATTGATCAAATTGGTCTATTGTGCCTACAGAAGATTCTGCTAAAATAGACAGTGCCTGTCGCTAATTTGACTACTACCGTCTCTCAGCTCAATCGCCCCTATAATGGCAGAATCCACGCTTAACATTGCTTGACACAGTTTAATGAATAGTCTGTGTCATCTGTTGGCAATTATGGTTCGCGCAAGCCTTCTAAGCTGAGTGTCCGGGGGGAAGAATCCCTTTAGGCACACCATTTTTCTAAGCGTTTTTAGCTTATCATTTGAGCAGCCAGCCTATAATTATTATAATGCTGAAAATGCTGGACCCTGTGACTTTTTAAAGCGCTCCTTTCCTAATTTGGTGGTAGATTGATCTCCATCCCTGATTTTCTCGTATTTTTCTGTATCTGCTCTCTGCATTTCCGAGAGTTTATCTTTAATCTCCGCCTTTTTGCCGCGAACACCGTTCTCTCTTATAAGGATTTTTTGAACAACTTTCGACTTATTAGCATCGCAACCTCTCTTAGCATGGTCTAGTGGCGTAAAGCCAGCTTCATCGGTGGCATTAATAGAAGCACCACTCTTAATTAGCAGCTCAACAATCTTATCTTTGCCTAATATTGCAGCATGGTGCAAAGCTGTGGCACCACATACATCTTTAACATCGCAAGAGACTTTATGTTTAAGCAGCTCACTAACGGCTTCGTCGTTTTGGTATAAGACAGCAAAATGAAGCGGTGTACGTCCAAACAGATCTTGTTTTGAAATATCCAGTCCTTTTTTAATCCATTCGCTGAGACACTTAAGACTCTCTTTATCCACAACGTGATGATGGAGTTTATTTCGGCCCAGTCCATCACAAGGGTATGCCTTTTCGATTAAATCCCTAAGCTTAGTATTTTGTTCTTTGCCAGCCATCGCAAGCGGAGTCTTGCCTTTGTAATTTTTGATCGCAACATCTGCTCCGACACCATAGAGAGCCTCGATAATAGATGGTTCGTTTTTCAACACAGCCAAATGCAGCGGGGTATTACCTTTATTATTTACAATATCAACAGCAGCCCCTTCTTGTAGAAGAAAAATCACAAGCTCTGGGGATCCGAAGCTTACAGCCAAATGCAGGGCTGAGTTTCCGGCATACGACTGTTCATTAATACCAGCACCTAATTCAAGAATTAAACCAAGAATAGTGTAAATATCGTCGACACGTCTATTTTGCTTAATCATACGGTGTAATAGCGTGTTACCGTTACCGTCGCGATAATCAATAGGCGCACCTTGTGCAATCAGTTTTCTACATTTGTCGTAATCTTTGTTATGCATAGCTAATTCTAATGCTTCACTATCAAGAGAGTTTACCGCATCTATTGCCAAGAATGACGCTAACCTTCGCCCCCCATAGGTAAGGCCAGGGATTTTCGCCGTCTCTGCTAGCCGACGAAGGCAGGCAGTGTCTCTAGTAGCACCTAGCTTAATTAACGCAAAGAAGGCCTCGAAATTACACGTGATTAAGGCATGACGTAGTGGTGTATCGTCAACATTACAACCATATGGACCAGTATTGATTGACTCTGAAAAATTATTTTCAATATTAGCGTTCAAGCCATGAAGGAATTTAATTGATGGGACTATATGAGATTCGGGTTGAAATAAAGCCATAAATTTGGACGCACAACCATCCAGTCTCCCATCGTTTAAATCTCCGATCGGACTGGAAGCCTCAATAAGTGATGAGATTTTTTCGTTATCATCGTATCGAAAGCTCCATAAAATACTTTCTATTAATGATTTATAGCCAAAATTTCCTCCAAAATCTTTACATTGTTTGGTCCTTTCATCATACTTCAGAAATAGTTCAGCTGCGGCGAAGTTTCCATTTATAAGCGCACGATAAAAGGGTAAATCGGTTACTCTTTCGTTAGAATAATCGTTAAGCATCTGAGTGGAATCGCTGAAAATGGCTCCTTGGGAAACAAGATGTTCGATCATCTCTACACTGGCAAAAGGAGCTATTAATAAAAACAAATTTTCACTAACTGGATTGCCGAATCCAGGCGGTAAAATGTATTCTATGTTTTCTTTAACATCTGCTCCCATATCTACGAGCATTCGTAAGGCAACTTCATCCCTATTCTGGATTGCACAATACATAAATTGATTGCGGTTAGATTGAAAATTTCCGTTGTTATGCTTGAAAATATCAAGATCATTCGAAAATAAAGTTTTAAAGTTTTCATAGTCTTTCTCATGGATAAAATGCGATCCAATTGCTTGTATTAATTGGTTATATTTTGATAGGTTCTCTGGATCTTTAATATTCAACACGCACTGAATCAATTCTTTAATCTTATTATTTGATATAAATCCAGCAGAATATTGCAGCGGTACTTTTTCATGAGTATGATTTCCCATGGGAGCAATAGGAAATGCTTCTCCCGCATAGAGTCGGGTACGAATGGGCTGATTAACCTCCGGAATAAAGTTTTTTACAGGTGCAACCGCCTTGTTCTTATCAATGCGGCTCGGATGTGCATTGATCAACGTGCTAGCCATCTTATATTTCCCCATTTTAATGGCTTCAACGTATAATCGTTGTGCATATTTAGCCACTTGCGAGCTTTGTGCGCCATGCTCTAAAAGTGCGATTGCCGCAGGAAACTTTTTGTGTTGCAGTGCAATATCAAGCGCTGTTTGATTCTCATCGCCATATTTGGCATTTATATCTCCACCAAGCTCTATAACATACTTCATAGCTTTAAAGTTTGCGAACTCTGCCGCCCTATACATAAGTGACAAGCGTGGTTTTCTGTTATTGAAAATTACCCCTGCTTTGATAAGCTTGATTAGTGCGTAATTAGATTTGTGTATGCAGGCAAAGACCAATAGATTTGTTTGTTCAGAATTGGAAAATTCATTTTCCCCGTGAAGCGCTTCAGGAAACGATGCAATGGCCTGTGAAAGTTTATCACGATCCTTCTCCCTGATGCAGCTTCTTATGAGCTCATACTTTTCTTTCAAAATTTGTTTGGGAGTATGTTCTTGCCACAACATTCTATCCAGAAAAACTTTTGCTGCTGAAATATTCAGCGCTAATTGGGCCTCTGCCATTGACGAAATAGACCAATTTTTTTTATTTACTAAATCCCGATGGTCTTCTATCAGCTTTTTGATGGTATCACCTGAGGCATATCTTGCTGCTAAAGATAAAATGTATTTCCTTTTTTTATTATCTGGCAATCCCATATTAAGAAGTAAAATAAACGCATTATCATTGTCATAGTCTAGGACTAGAGCCGTGATGTCTAAAAATAGTTGATATCTAGAGGAGCTACGAGTAAGAAGGATGTCAGATAGTTCTTTAAATAAGTCCATATCATTTGATTGAAGAGCTTTTTCAAACAGTTCTCTATAATGATTTTTCATGCTTTCTATGTCCTATAATAATTTTTAATTTACTTTATTATATTATTACATATACTACAGAACGCAATTTAATTAAAGTTTTTTTTAAATAACATATTTTTATTACTTTATACTGACACAGCGTGAATCATTGCGCATAAGCTCCCGACAAATGGTGTACACTGGATATGTTTTGGCAATCATTATAACCTCACCCACCATTATTTTACAAAAATAACTACAAGCTACAGCGTCAATACAAGTCGCTTATTTACATAAACGAATTAATCGAGCCAATAGGAGCAATCTTCTCTGGAGTGAAGTCTTAAATGGCTGTGCAAAAGGCAACTTCAAGCTCCTCTATTGAATCATAGATTTGGTTTCTGATGGCTCGACGCTTGAGCTATTGCCAGAATCTTTCCACGGGATTTAATCCAGGAGGACAATGAGCACATAGCCGGTTATCGTAAGCATCGTTAAACTCAATGAGGGTCTATTAATAACAAGACAATCTACCACTTGATTTATCATGATTCAAGACAAAACGAGCAAATTTATAAGTATTCCACTTATAAATTTACAATATTTACAACGACCGCTGTTTTTTACTAGAATTGTCAATCGATTGATTTTGCTTTCTTTTGCTCAAAAGGGACGGTGTGAGTGACAACGAATAGGCAAGATCAAGATACCCTTTAGCAAAATTTTTCCAATCTATATCTTTTTTAAGGCCACATCCCATATCAAAAAGTTTTGATCGCATGATATGCTTACAAGCATACTCTTCATTATGACAGTAATTTATATAATTATCCCTAATTTCAACATAGATATCATGTACGTTTCTCTTGCTTGCAGCGAGTTTTATAGCATAACGAATAGTGTCCTCGGATGTAAGACCAATCACATTCTTAAGCAAAACAAACATATTATTTTGCCGATCGCGCCAACACCAATGATATGTTTTGCCTTCCCATTCCATTATGGCTTTATCCAGAAAAGGTTTTAAGGATGCATCAGAATCTAGATAGACCATCAATTCCGTATTTCCTTCATGAATAGCTATCGTAGCCATATTCCGACAAACAGTCGATATTTCTGCTTTGCTCAACGAAGAATCATCACTCTGCTGTTCATTTATAAAATTAAAAACAGCTTTATAATTGTTAGTATCACGAATAAAACCTTGAAGCCATTGCGTATCAAGCACATTTCTTTTCGTGAATATGGGCGTGTCATCACCATCACACTCTTCTAATGCAACGCTGTCTTCTAATGCAACGCTTGGCTCTTGAGGTTGGACGACACATGTTTGAGCTGCAGAGAAAATAACCTCTGCAATCCCCCAATTTTCATGGCATACTTTATTTGACAAGAGCTCAACGAAGTCATTAAAGACATACTCACCCTCTTCTTTAGCCTGCAGCTCACAAAATGAATCAAGGGTATTAGGCTGATTTTCTCTTAATAAATCTTTCAAATATTCGATTGACTCTTTATTTTCAGTAAACGTTGCGCAGTGATAGAAATGCATAAAGTTTTGATAAAATGCATTTTTTTGCATTTGCGTTTCTAGGCTGATCATTCCCCATGTCTTAATCGTACCTAGTTTATTTTTTTCAATTAAATCGGCAATTGCTTGGCCTTCATTTAATAACCAAAAATCGCTAACACAAACATTATGATACTTTAGAAACGTCAATATCTTATCAATAATATCGTCATTGGCACCATCAAGAGCGGCTAACCATAATGCCTCTACCAGTGTCGCAAACCGATCATCTTCGCTTTCCTCAATGAAGGGATGTAATTGCCATGGCATGCTGGATAACAAAGACTGTTTTTTATCCGGTGGAATAGAATAGTGATTAAATTCACTCAATGCCTTTTCAAGAATATTAGTTTTCTGATCCATGACGGAGTAGTACATAACATTTAATATAAAATGCAACTTACCTTTAATATCACCACTCAATACATGCAGAAAACAATCCATGTTTTTTAAATTGTCATTTTTCACTAAGGTGGCTGCATACCAAGGCAACTCTTTAAGTATATCAGTTTTTATAATTGGTAAAAATGATATTTTTTCTAATAATTTATCTAAATAACGATCATCATTCACTATTAATAACGATCTCAATAATGTGTGTGGTTCCGTTTGATAAATTTCTTTAATTTTATCAACAATGCATCCAATTGCTAATTGATTTACCTCCGAGCGAGGCGCATTATTTCTATCCGTCAAACATTGTTGAAGATAATCATAATATGTATTGAGCATATTTGATTTTTTCGAATTAATAGTATAGTCTAATATCAGTCTCACTAGATGCTCGGTATTAGTAAAATGTAGAAATTCATTTACATTTAACTCAAGCGCATATTTAAAACTCTGTATATCCCCCATTCTGATATAGACTTCTGAATCTCTTAATAAAAATTTCATAAACTCATTTTATTCCACTAGATTATAATGGATATATTTATTATGTATTATTGTTTATAAGTCAATTATTAAATAACAACAACAGGCAACCGAACAACAATACAATTTACTTCATATTAATCAACATAATCATCTTTTCAATGATACGATTCACTGCGTAAACGATAACAAGAGGGCCTCCTGTTGTTCATATCAGAGATAGATAGAACCTACTGGCTCAGGACCAACATATTGGCTTGGATCAACAGCTCCATGGCCTTTACCAAAGGTGTAACCACCGGCAATGAGAGCAACTTGCTCTTCGTCATTCATGGCAATATGAATAAAAAATGCCCCATAGTGCCTATAATCTACTGGCCACCAAACTATATTGCTTGGACCACCCGTAGCTGTGTTTTTAAGTGTACCGTTAGAACATTGAGATTTTGTTACTGTTGTCATATTTTTCCCCTCATATACCCCCCTCCCCAGTTCTATTTTGTCACAACAACAGGACAGACAAAGAATTCAAAGCCGCAACTTTGGGTTGATAGAATTAATAATCGATATTGTATTAACATAACTTCAATGCACTTGCTTCCTGAAAGATAACACGCTATTTTGTAAACGTAATTGGGGAGTAGCCTCCTTTTGGGATTCAGCCAACATACTTGTGCGATGCACATGGTTGAATCGGCGCTTTGAGCGTTTGGCGAGACTGATGCATTTCTCAAGGCTTAAACTGGCAGCCTTGCGTTTTGTATTATCTGTAATGCCAGCTGGAGTATGTATGTCTCTCATTTCAAATACTATGTTAGCGTTCAGTATGTCTGCCGATGCCTTTGCTGCTGCAGTTAGCAAGGGGGTTATTCTTCGTAAGCCTAAATTCACCGAAGCGCTGCGGATAGGATTTATTTTCGGAAGCATTGAAACGCTTACACCTATTATTGGATGGCTTATCGGAATCCTTGCCAGCCGGTTTATTGAATCAATCGACCATTGGGTAGCCTTCATTATCCTTGCCATCATTGGTGGAAAAATGATCTATGAAGGACTAAAGCATGAAGATAAACCACGAGCGGAATCGCATCAATTACACATCTTGATACTCACGGCAATAGGGACCAGCATTGATGCGATGGCTGTAGGCGTATCACTTGCTCTTCTGGATGCTAATATCTGGATTACCGCAGCCATGATTGGTACAGCAACATTTATGATGGCTACACTGGGCGTTATGATCGGCCATTATATAGGTACTAAAGCAGGGCGAATTGCCGAGATACTGGGTGGATTGTGCCTCATAGCCATTGGTACCACGATCCTGTGCAAGCATTTAGGAATTATAAAAATTTAACTTTTTATGCAGCATCCCCCCCCTTCCGTTCTATACATTTATACCATTATCTCAGATGGTTTGTGGGGAAGTTGCTATTTTTTGTTTCTTTATCATGCGCAGCTCCTCATTGTTTGTTGAGGTAACAAGCAAACGCGTACGAAGGATCATCTGTTAGTAATGGGAAAACCAATGCAACATTGTTTTCATTGATGCCCGTTGAAGACGGATATTTTATGCAAATTGCTTCATCATGGACATGCGATGCTGCAGTGCTTGCATCATCGTAGCTGGCAGGTTATCCAGGGGCATGTCCAGCTGCGACAGTTTGCCACAGTGACATTTTGTCACATTCCCACATGAATTTTTATTGATACAATTTTGTTTCAACCAATGTGACAGGGAATCATCATGGTAGTGTCATTCGTGAAAAAATTTGCATTTAAACGACAGGATGCGTGGGGCACCAATAGTAAGCAGCATGGAATCATGCTTGACGAACAACGGATGGCTGAATCAGGGATGGCCCATGTGATTTCGCAAGTAACCGCATCCCAGGAAAACAGTGAAAATGTGAAATTACATCACCAAGAGACTCGCGCAAAGCGAGCCACTATGAGCCAGAAGCCACGCTCAAAAACAAAGGAAGAAGCCGCATTAGAAACCGCCATTGAAGCCTATTCCGTTGAACACTTACTAAAACGTCTAACCGAAGTCACGACTCTCGAAGAACTAGCCGCCATGACTCATGATTATGAAGATTTTCTCGTGGAGTGGAAAGATAAAATATCGCTTCTACGTAGCGAATCGCATTTGAAGGAATTCATGGCCATCTTTGCCGCCATACAGATGATGCAGCAATGTGCGCAGCATGGTCTTTTGGACGGCAGAATCATCGCTGAAAATATCCAGCAGCGCTTAGCAACACAGCAGCAAATGCTGCAAGAGCTGGCACAACAACGGCTGCAGCAAAATCTTCTCCTGTATAAGGCACAAGCTGCCATGCTCAATCAATTATTGCAGGCTGAAAATGCGTTGCTGGCAGCCCTGGAAGCCCTCAAAAATGATCCAGGCCAATTAAACCCAGAAGAACACCAGGAGGCCATCAAGCAACTTCAGGAATCAATAGAACGCCTACAGTCTTTGCGCGAAAACCTTGCACGCGACCCTTTGCTCGATGGTAATCTGGTCAAGCAAATGCTGGAAGTCACTCAACAACACATAAACCAATTGCTAGCAAATCAAGGTGTCAGTGATTCAGTGCGCCAGGCTCTAGAACAATCACAACAGGCTTTGCAACAAGCATCCTTCTATGCAGATAGATTCTCACAGCTGCAAACAAGACTGGCTGCTATAGATAGCCAGCAAATGACCTATATCCAATCAATGACTGCCATAAGCAACATGCCAAGCCAATTGTACGACACGTCGAATTCGTTTCAACCATCCATTCAAGCCATCGGTGTAGAACATCAAGCCAGCCAGGCCAATAACACGCCACAGTCTATTGCAAATTTCATTGCGGCGGAACAAGGCATCTATAACCAGGGGCAATCCATTCAGGCCACTACTCATTCGCACATGGAACAGCCTGCAACCGTGAATCCCGGATTAAGTGCTACACAATCAGTTTTACCCTTGATAGACATGAGTCCCCAACAAAACGCACATAATCTTGCGCATCAATCTCACATAATACAACCTTTAGAAAATAGATCATTTTCTGAACGACACACTGTAGCACAGCATAATGATCGTCAACAATCCGTATTCGCAGATTCTAAAGCATCCATTCCAATCAACTCAAACACACCAGCCAGTTTTGCCGAACAATTGGCAACCAGCGGAGTGACACGAAAGCAATTATTAGAAAACAACCAATCCAATACATCCGGCTTTGCGCAAGCCATTTTACAGCAAGCCGTTGCCAATACTGAAGGCATCGTCTGTACATGCCACTAAGGATGAATATGAAAACTCGTAAAAAAAATCTCTATGAAGAAGAATCACCCGCAATAGCCATTCCTAATAGTCTGGCAATCACGGATAACGTAGCTTCAACCCAACTGATAACAACCTTAATTGACGAACTTTCAACGCCATCTAGAATCAATGTCAAAACCGAACGTGTACAGCAGCTTTTTGATGAACTAAAGAGCCATACAATAGAATTTATATTGGTCTCAAGCACCGACGATACGTTTATCTATCGTCACCCTGATCATACGGATCAACAGGTTACCTATCGCAAAAATGCCAATGGCTCCTGGGATATTTTTCCTGGTCCAGGCGTCGATTGCATCATTCCCGATGACACACAAAGACAACTTGTCATTATCCAAAAAGGGCAACCTCAATTTTATGGAACCGGCCCCTTTCCGATGGTAAGAGTTGACCCAACAAGCATTAGGCCCGCTCCTGAAAAAAGAACGAGAAAGCCTGCTGAGGCAAAGGCTCACTCTACCAATCTCGAAGCAGAACCAACACCATCAAATACAGCATCCAACCCATTTCCTGAGTATAATATAAAAGAGGTTTGCACTCGTGTTCATAAAGAAGCATTACAGAGGATAGAAACACAATTTTCTCCCCATTTTGTTGCTATATACCGCATACCCACAGGTAGCCAGGACGCGTTTAAAACCATCATAGAAAAACTTCGCCATACCCAATGCCCTAAAACATTCTCGATGGATATGGCCAGAGCAATGAGCATGCTCACACAACAAGACGCAATGCTCCCACCTGCACTGGGCAGCCTGCCCCACACAAAAGGACAACATTGGTATAGTTGGTTTCAAGCCGATCATGGACACGCCATTGGAATGGAATTATCACAAACAAAACAATTGCAACTACTTGTCCCACAAGCACTCAGTCATGAAGAATATGCCGTATTCTCTATTCATAAAAACGATGCGCTCAGCCCCGGAGAAGTCTTATATTTGGGCAAGGGCGGCAACACCCAACTAGTGACTAAATCATGTTTTCCCGAAGGAACACCTCAGCTTAGTACGGACGTACGCATACTAGATCATGAACAAGAACAGACTTATTTAAGTGCATCAAGGGCAGAAGTTGATAGCTATATCAAAAATGGCTTGCCTGCCATCCATCATCGGGCATACACGCAGCCTAAACAATCGCGTCTTATTCAATCACCCGCGCCTTCACTTCAAAACAACCGTGATGAAACCTTCACTGGAAAAATTAAACTTAGCCGTGAAAAATCTGCATCCATTCTGGGCCTTCCATCTAATATCAAAATCTCCCCTTCATCCTTATATGAGTTACGTTGCGCCTTTAACGATGAGCATTGCTGGGGTAGCGACTTTGATGAGACCCATGCAACGGTTTATGTCCTTCAAAAAAGAGGAGTCGCATTTGCAGAAAAGGAGCTTTCTGGTACGCTGATTATTGAGGTATCTGGAAATCCTGGCGATGACGATTACTCCATTCGCATACGTTGCGGTTATAAAGCAGAAGGAATAGAAAAAGTCAGTGACGTTGATGCAACCATAACTGTGCACCATAAAGGTCAAGAATTTAGAGCAACAGTGAAGGATACAAACATCATATTTGACGCCTCAGCAACGAATACGCCGTACCTTAAAAGTTGCTGGAGTGAGATTATGTGCGTTGAAGGTTGCTGTGGAAATTATAGCGAAACCAATCAACACGAAATGCTCCATCCATCTACGGGTCGCCAGCGTGACGCATTTTAATACGCCACAACGTCATAATTTGGCAGAACGCAGCCTTAGTGAGTTGATAATGACCGATACCGAACTAAACGTCATGGCAGCGCTTGCTATTACCGGGCTCAACAACAATCCAAAGAATGGATAAAGAATACCTGCTGCCACCGGCACTCCAAGCACGTTATAGACAAAGGCAAAGAAGAGATTTTGTCTGATATTTTGCATCGTAGCCTGACTTAGGCGACGCGCACGCACAATGCCTAATAAATCGCCTTTAACTAAGGTGATGCCTGCACTTTCGATGGCCACATCCGTACCCGTTCCCATGGCAATTCCCACATGGGCTTGTGCAAGTGCCGGAGCATCATTCACACCATCACCAGCCATGGCAACTTTTCTGCCTTTTTCCTGGAGCTGGCGTATAATTTCACTCTTACGCTCAGGCAACACATCTGCCTCAATCTCATCAATAGCAAGCTGGCTGGCTATCGCTTGGGCGGTTATTACATTATCGCCTGTGAGCATCACAATATGCAACCCAAGCGCTTTTAATTGACGCAGTGCTTCAGCGGTAGTTGCTTTTATGGGATCAGCAACGCCAATCATAGCCGCTGGAACACCATCGACTGCAACAAACATAGTCGTTTGGCCTTTGAGACGTAATTGATCGGCCTGCTCAGTCAGTGGGCTTAGATCAATGTTGAGCGAAGACAGTAGCGCCGCATTACCCAGTGCAATGGTATGGCCGTCAATAATGCCCTGTACGCCCTTGCCTGTCATTGATAAAAAATTCACAACGGAAACAAGCGTTATGCCCTGTGCTTCAACCGCAGTGACTATGGCTGAGGCAAGTGGGTGTTCACTGTTTCTTTCAAGGCTTGCTATCCATTTCAAGATGAGGTCTTTATCAAAGCCCTTAAGCACAATCACATCCATTAATGTTGGTTTTCCTTCCGTAAGAGTGCCTGTTTTATCGATGATAAGCGTATCTACTTTTTCCATAATCTCCAGAGATTCGGCATTTTTAATCAGCACACCAGCAAACGCACCACGCCCAGTTCCTGCAATAATCGACATTGGCGTTGCAAGCCCAAGCGCACAAGGACACGCAATAATCAACACAGCAACCGCATTGACAATAGCATAAGCCAGTTTAGGTTCGGGTCCCCATATCCACCATGAGATAGCTGTTAACAGGGCAATGGCAATAATAATGGGCACAAAATAACCAGAGACACTATCAGCCAAACGTTGAATCGGCGCTCGCGTCCGTTGTGCTTTGGCTACCATTTCAACGATGCGTGCCAACATGGTTTCACTGCCCACATGCTCTGCACGCATGATAAAACTACCCGTGCCATTCAATGTTGCACCGGTTACTTTATCACCGACGTTTTTTTCTACAGGCATTGATTCGCCTGTAAGCATTGATTGATCTATAGTGCTGCTACCCTCAGTCACCACACCATCTACAGGTATCTTTTCACCGGGGCGCACGCGAAGAAGATTCCCTTTTTGTACCTGCGCAAGAGGTATATCTTTTTCCCTACCCATATCGTCAATCATCCGCGCCACCTTGGGAGCTAAATCAAGCAACGCACGCATAGCATTCGTAGTTTGTTCACGGGCTTTCAGTTCCAACACCTGGCCAAGAAGCACTAATGCCGTGATAACAGCAGCAGCTTCAAAATAAACAGCCAGCTTCATCCCACCTGCAAATTGGGCCATGATGTGTGGAAAAAGCGTCAGTATCACACTATAAAGATAAGAGACTGCCATACCCAGGGCAATCAGGGTAAACATATTGAAGCTACGATGCTTGATGGACGCGACCGCGCGTACAAAAAACGGCCACCCTCCCCACACGACCACAGGTGTTGCAACCACCATCTGCACCCAGTGTGAAATCGTTGAATCGACCCACCCATGAGGAAATCCAGGTATAAAATGTGCACCCATGACAAAAAATGCCAACGGCGCTGCAACTAAAGCCGATATCCAAAATCGACGCGCCATATCAACTAATTCGTGATTAACCACCGTGTCTTGCGAAAATGTTTCTGGTTCCAACGCCATCCCACACATGGGACAATGACCGGGCCCTTTTTGTTTTACCTGAAGGTGCATTGGACATGTGTAGATCACGTCACCATCTGAAGAACTATCACCCGAGTGTGTAACTGAGGGTGCATGATGATTAACATCCGATTTTGAATGACCACAACATTTTTTGGGAGAACCGTCGGGGAAATCAGGCATGAGATTATTTTCCTATAATAAACCATCTGCTCTCTATGTTTAATCGATTTATTTATCGTTTAAAAGGTATTTCCATGACTATTGATCATCTATTTAATGGTTTGTTTTTCCCTTGGGACAAGAATTAGGTTCAGATCCCTACAAAGGCTTATCAAATCGACTTCCCAGCAACCAAATGTTGCCACCGTGGCAATAGCTTCGGTCAATCATGGATAGCCGTGGTTTCCACATACCATCATCCTTATTTCTACAGGCTGCAACTTTGCTATAACACCGACCAACATACTATAGATATCAAGGCGTTCTCGCTAGCCATAGGCTATTGATAGATGAATATGAAACAACCTCATCTTATCGTATATTTCAATTACAAGTCATAAATTTTTCATAAAGCTTGACATTTATTAGTATTTTAATACAATACAACCCATTTAAAGCAAACCGAGGCGGCATGAATCTTCATATAAAACAAGGACTAATCACCAGCATATTGACTGTTATTATTATCATTTTTTACACCTCAACAGTTCGCGCACAGCCATTAATTCCCTCACCCCTTTTTTCACAGCAACCCGAATATCTAAAAGCACTGACGAATGCTACTCATGCTGCCATAACTGGTCCTGCTCATATTCCATTGCTGGATCAAGGTACCTTGACATTGCCTGTAGGTTATATTTTTATCCCTAAAAAAGAAGTAGCATCGCTGTTAAACATAAAAAGCCCTACTTTGGTAGGTGTTATCTTTCCAGCTAAAAACAAAACCAGCAAACACCAAGAAACATGGAGTATATTAATTGGATATCATCGCGTGGGACACATTAGTGATGAAGCTGCAAAGCAATGGGGTTCTGATGATGATCTAAAAAAACTGCAGGACTTAATCCAAAACAATAATACAACATTCACAAAAGATGGCATCCCCCCTCTGGAAGTCAGTGGCTGGATAGAAAAACCAATCTATAATGGGTCTTCCCATACCTTGAGATGGTCAGTACAAATGAATAATCGCTCCGCTGCTCCTTACGATGAACAAATGGTCAATTATAATATGTATATTTTAGGCAAAGAAGGCTATTTTGTCATGGGCCTGGTTGCACCGAGCTCATCGATAGGTCATATAAAACCACATGCGATTGAGTTGCTGAATTCCTTAGTTTATAATGACGGAAAACGCTATGAAGACTTTTCTGAACAAACCGATCGCGTTGCTCAATATGGCATTGCCACGTTGGTAACCGGTGTGGTTAATAAAAATGCAGGGCTATTGGATGAGGGACGTTCTTTAATAGAAAAATTTGGGGTATTAATTGTGATTGGTTTTATCCTCATTATTGCTAAAATTAATGGATTGTTTAGCTGGAAGTTCCACTTGCGAGGATTCTGACCCATCATGAAATTATTGATTCTCTTGCTTATTAATATCTTTAGTTATGCCAAACTTGGTAAAATTCTTCTATCTGCCAGTAGTATCATACTCTCAATCGGTACCTATGCTATGCTTTATGGATGGAGATATGCGGCTGGATTTGTCGCCTTAATCTTTTGTCATGAAATGGGACATTATTTGGCCGCTAAACAAAAAAAATTAAATGTAGGGCTACCGACGTTCATTCCTTTTTTAGGAGCGTGGATTCAGCTAAAAGAACAACCCATGAATGCCGAGGTAGAAGCCTATGTTGCTTATGCGGGACCATTCGTTGGCACGGTTGCATCCTTTGCCGTGTATTTTTTAGGAATGTCAAATGGCAATCATTTGCTAATCGCCTTAGCTCAAGCTGGATTCATCATCAATTTATTTAATCTCATTCCACTTCATCCACTGGATGGCGGGCGTATTACATCCGTAATATCGCCTCGTGTCTGGTTTGTGGGCGTTCCTTTGCTTGTTGCCGTCTGGTTTTATTTCCCAAGCCCTATCCTTATTATTATTGCGGTTCTCTCTGCCCCTCAATTAATCAAAGCCTGGAAATATGATCCTCATTTACCAGAGAATAAAGCTTATTATGCAGTTAAACTATCCACGCGAATTGAATATAGTGTGCTGTATTTAGGATTGGCCATCATCCTGGCCTTAATGATTGAAAAACTAACCACACATTTGGTGCAATAGATCTTCTATTGGTAAAGTATCTTACTTTATGACCGAAATGGTGTATCCTATCAATTCTTTGCACAAGGATTATTGCCATGATTCAAACAATGAAATATGTCTTTGCATTCATATCACTCATACTTACCGTTGGATTAAGTGCTCATGCCTTTGCGCAGGCAAAACAAAACACCCTTCATTCCTCAGGATCTATCGTCGTTGCCGGGGGATGTTTTTGGGGAATCCAAGCCGTGTTTCAACATACCAAAGGTGTTCTATCTGCAACATCTGGTTATGCAGGAGGACAATCCAACACAGCCTATTATGATATCGTCAGCGATGGCAACACTGGACATGCAGAATCGGTATTAGTGACCTATGATCCTAATCAAATTTCCCTAGATACATTACTCGATGTCTTCTTTATGGTAGCGCATAATCCTACGCAACTTAATTATCAAGGACCAGATCATGGAACACAATATCGTTCTGCTGTCTTTTATAACTCGCCTGCACAACAAAAAGTATTTGCGGCTAAAATTGCATCCCTTAGGCAAAGCACGTTATTTCCAGATCCCATTGTGACCACCATCGAACCTCTGAACCATTTTTATCCTGCCGAAGATTACCATCAAAACTATGCAACACTCCATCCGTATGACCCCTATATTGTGATCAACGATGCGCCCAAACTAATCACGTTGCAAAAAACATTTCCAGAGTTATATGTAAAAACCAAAAGTAAGTAAGTTATAAGCTAAGCGGCATGGCCTTACATGATTGCCCGATCCAATCCAGTAATAATTTTACCTTAGCTAAACGATAGCGGTTTGGCGGCATGAGTGCCGTGATTTGACGTTTTGGGTATGTTTCGTATTCGGGCAACACATGCACTAATTGCTGCGCTTTTAAATGGGTTGATATCGTAAATATCGGCAGGATCGCAATGCCTAAACCATCCAGGGCAGCCTGCAACATCATTTCGGTATTATTGGATCGAAAAACACCATCACCCCGAACCGTACCGATTGCTCCATTGTGATGCTGATAACGCCATTCCATAGTGGCTCCTTGATGTGTGTATGTAATAAGGCGATGTTGTTTTAACTCTGCCGGCGTTTTCGGTATTCCATGTGCATCAATATAAGAAGGAGATGCCACCGGTAACACAGCACAATCGCCTAAATGTTTGGAAACCAAGGTTGAATCGTTCAAAACACCAATCCGTATCACAACATCATATCCATCAGCTATCACATCTACCATTTTGTCATCCAATATCACTTCCATGGTAACGTGAGGATTTTGTTTAGCAAATCCAGCCAGTACCGGCAATAAATGCGCCTGCCCAAACGAAAGAGGAACGTTCACTTTAAGCAATCCTTTGGCCGTGGTTTTCATGTCGTGTAATTGCTCAGCGGCTTCTTTCAACTCCTCAACCGCATGGCGTGCCCGTTCATAATAGACAGCCCCTTCTTCCGTAAGCGTAACGAGCCGAGTTGTACGGTGAAGCAGCTTTACTCCCAGTTCATCCTCAAGCGCCACCACCTGCTTACTAGCTGCAGGACCGGTAATGCCAAGATTTTGTGCCGCTTTAGCAAAACTCTGTAATTTGGCAACTTCCAAAAAAATAGACAGGCGACCCAGTGTTTGCATATTAATAACCATTTGGAACTAATCAATTAACATTATTCAATATTAACATTTGTATTGGAATGAGTCAAACTAGCCTTATAACTAAACCAGTTTAAGGAGTTGATAGATGATACATCTCTATCCATATGAAACACTGGGCCATGCCGATCACGGCTGGCTTAATGCGCGACACCATTTTAGCTTTGCCCGTTATTGGAATCCAAAACGCTTAGAGTTTGGTGCATTACGCGTGGTAAACGACGACCGCATTGCCGCTGGCAAGGGTTTTGGCGCACATCCACATAACAACATGGAAATCATCACCTATGTTAAAAAAGGTGCCATATCGCACAAAGACAGTATGAAGAATGAAGGTCGCACCAAAGCCGGTGATGTTCAGGTGATGAGTGCTGGCACAGGTGTATTCCACTCGGAATATAATGCTGAACCAGAGGACACCACTTTGTACCAAATCTGGATTGAGCCTAATGAGAAAAATGTAGCGCCGCGGTGGAAAGCCAAAGAATTTCCTAAAGAACCAGTAACCGATAAACTTGCCGTATTGGTTTCGGGTCAAGCCCAACATGCAGGAAAAAATGCACTCTTTATCCATCAAGACGCAGCCATTTATGGTGGCACCTTAACCAAAGGAACCGTGATTACACAACCCATTAAACATCAGGCTTATATCCTGGCATCAGTAGGCAATTTTACGATCAATGGGATGCAGATGCAGCAAGGCGATGGCGCTGAAGTCACAGGTGAATCGATTATCACCATCGCCGCCACCAGTGATGCAGAAGTCCTTGTGATAGATGTACCAGCGCAATCATTATCTAACTAACCCATCGAATAAAAAAGCAGAATATCAGACAAATACTACATCGCCGCTAGCGGCTCCCCACAAAGATTAATTTGGTTATATGAATTCTACGCATCTTCCCTCACTCTTTATCTCGCACGGCTCGCCTATGTTGGCATTGGAAGACGCTCTAACCTCACAATTTTTGCGCCGACTTAGCACACGCATATCCAAGCCACGCGCTATCGTAATAGCATCGGCCCATTGGGAAACAGATGACCCCATGCTCACAGGTGCCTCGCTTCCAGAAACCATTCATGATTTTTATGGTTTTCCTAAAGCGCTTTACGCATTACATTATCCCGTCCCTGGTAATCCAGCACTTGCCAATCAGGTTCGTTCGTTATTGGTTACACACGGATTTAAAGCCGAGATTGATCCTTCACGTGGACTTGACCATGGTGTATGGAACCCCTTGCTCCTGATGTACCCCAATGCTGATGTTCCTGTTATTGAATTATCCGTACAGCCTCACAAAGATGCACAATGGCATTATCGTATTGGCCAGGCTCTTGCTTCCCTTAAAAAGGAACATATCTTAATCATAGGTACTGGTAACTTAACACATAATTTGAAAGAAGCCTTTCATGGTCACCATCTTCATACTCCCGAATGGGTTAACCACTTCTCTGCATGGGTGGAAGAATGCGTGCTAAAGGATGATATCGAAAGCTTGCTTAAATGGCACATATTAGCTCCCTATGCCAACGAAAATCACCCAACACCCGAACATTTTCTACCGTTCTTTGTTGCTTTAGGTGCCGCTGGCATCCCATTACAAGCACAGCATCTGCATAAAGACGTAGCCTTAGGCGTACTTGCCATGGATGCCTATGCCTTTGGCGCTTTTTAACCTGCTGACCGATTAGTATTTATCCATATTCTTTATCGTTTTCTTATCATTCCGAACATAAGTCCTGTCGCTTCTTTATTGAGAAGAAAACGATAATACAGAGTGCCTTAAATGCACACATTGTCTTTGACAATGTTAACCATAAATTTCAAGGAGATTTTTATGAATCAAGAACAAGTAGACGGAAAATTTACACAACTCAAAGGTAAAATCAAAGAAACCTGGGGTAAGTTAACCGACAACGACGTTACCCTTTTTAACGGTCAACGTGATCAATTCTTAGGCAAATTAAAAGAACATTATGGCCTGGGCAAAGAAGACGCTGAAAAGAAAATTAAAGAGATGGAAGATGATGTTGAACACAACCAAAAACATGATTCAAAAACTTCATAATCATTGATCCCCGTATTCGAAAATCGCCCGGCGCAGACAATGAGCCGGGCGATTTTTTATAGCTACCATCTTATATAAAATCATAATCTTTACGAAAATATTACGACTCATCATTATTTCTACATAGATTCATTATACACTAATCTGTAGCCTTCATTGTGTTGAGAGTATTTCTCTTCGAGTAACACGGCTCAACTTCATACTTTTAAGGAGATTGATATGACTAACAATCAACCTAATACTAATCAAAATCAAAATCAAAATCAAAATCAAAATCAAAAAAACGACCAAGCTGCGCAACAGCCGATCGTTGCCGAAAGCAAAGTAGACAATGCAAAAACTCCTAATACGAATAATGCACCTGCTAAGCCTGGCAATAACCAAACTGTTAAACCTAACAATGCCCCTCAAAATCGTTAGGTCTAAGCAATTTGTTGATCGACCCAAGAAAGCCGGACCTAGGTCCGGCTTTCTTTTGATTGTATCCTACATTTGAATCTTTATAGATTTCTTACATCCATCTTATTTTTCCATATCGAAAAACAACACTATACCTCCTACCCTAAAATCTCATTCACCCATTTAAAAGGAGTATTCCATGGCTAATCAATCATCAGCAAAAATTTTTACAATCACTCTACTAATTGCCGTTGTTGCCGTCATTGGCTATTACGTACTCAATGCTCCTGATCGTCGTACTGCAGGCCAAAAAATTGGCGATGCTGTCGATGAATTACCTAATGGCGCCGATAAAGCCGCTCGACAATTAGAAGACCGTACACCAGGCGATAAACTTCATGATGCAGCAAACAATGCTACTGATGACGTTAAAAAAGCAACCAATCAACCACGTAACTAACCCCCTCACTAAGGAGAGACTCCGATGAAAACACATCCATTACTTATCACAACCATTCTAAGCACAAGCTTGATTTTGAGCGCTGCTGCTTCATCTTTGGCTGCCGATATCACAACTGGTACCGTAGGAACAGCGACCAAACCTATCAGCAACGAAACCATAAGCAACCCTCGTATCGCTGCAAGCAGCTTTGTCGAACATATCAATTATGCTCGAGTGGCGCTTGCCATGAAAAACACCGACTTAGCCAGACAACATCTGGTTCAGGCACACAACCTGATCACGGTGATTAAACATTCAACCATTGAACATCGTCGTGTTACCCAGGTTGAATCCGGTCGTATCATTTATCAATATGATACAGAATATAAATATCACTATTTCCCCATTGAAACCGGTCCAGTTCAAGTGAAAAAAGTCAGTAGCGGCCCTATCTGGGCAGTCAATGACCTTGCCGTCACCGATGCGGATATTGTTTATCTTACGCTTGATTTAACAGGCGATAAAGCAGATTCGTTTCTTAGAGATGCAGACACCGCGATCACAAACGGTAAACTCAAAGAGGCAGATAATCAACTTGCCATGTTAACAGATGCGGTGGTTAAAATAGATAGCCAGGTATCGGTTCCTAGCGATAAAGCACATGATAATATAGCGCTCGCCCGCAATTTTATTGCTGGCAAAAACTATACTGGTGCTCGTTATGCCTTAAAACATGCCGATGAAGCACTTAATGAAATGCAGGATAATGCCAGCTATAAAGCTTATCGTCCTGATATTATCAACATGCGTAAAGACGTAAGTGACCTACAGAACTATATCGACAAAAAAGATCCAACCATGATCGAGAAAACCGATAAAAAGTTTGAAAAATGGGGTAAAGAATTGAAACGTTGGTCAGCACGCCGCTAATCACTTCGCATTTCTATTCCTATCTAAAATGCGCCATTTCAAACGAAATGGCGCATTTTTTATAGGCTTGAGAGGGCAACCTCCCTGAACCCAATTATCTTTATAATTTCCTTATTTTGCCATACTTAACTCATATCGCATTTTTATACCCCTTCTGTCATTGTGATCCATGGTATCTCACAAAGGAGATTTTTTATGTCTGTATCAGCAATCGTGTTAATTATTCTAATTCTCTTTTTGGTGGGAACTCTGCCAACATGGCCGCACAGTAAGAACTGGGGTTATTATCCCAGTGGAGGTATGGGGCTACTTGTTATCATCCTTCTTATCTTGCTACTAGCCGGCCGTATCTAGCGACATCGTATACAACACTTTCTAATTAAAAAGGACTATCCCATGAAAACGAATTTATCCATTTTAACGGCTCTTTCAGTACTAGCATTAACGCTTAGTGCATGCGCAGAAGATCGCCCCCAACGCACCGTACTAGACCAAGCTCCTGGTACATACGAAAGAACCGTGAGTTCAACGGATGCGCAAGGAACCACAACTGAGAAACAATCATCAACGGAGGTGAGCGTTGACAAAACCGGCAAGAAAAAAGCCGTGGTTAAATCCAAAACAACAAAAGACCCCAAGGGGTTGTTTAATAAATCAACAACCAATGAAACTGAACAAGAAATAGAAGAAAAATAGTTCCAGTTTCAGCTAAGCATTCATTCATCCAAAAAAGGCATAAATCAGCGATTTATGCCTTTTTCTTTTCTAGATATTCATCTTCAATTTCAATTGGAATCGTTTCCATGCGATAACCAATGCCTGGCTCTGTTACAATAAAAACAGGTATAATAGCATACTCTTCTATTTTCTTACGAATCTGACCAATATAAACGCGTAAATAAGTGGTATCTTCATCATGCGATGCGCCCCACACTTTTTTGAGGATCTCCTTATGCGTAAGCATTTTACCTCGATTAATCATAAAATGACGAAGCAAATCATATTCCTTGGGCGTAAGCCCTACTAATTTATCATTAAAATACACTTCGTGCCTTACCAAATCCATACGCAAAGGACCATTATGCAATTCTGGTTCCCCTACCTCATGGACAGCAGATGATCGCAGAGACACATTGATGCGTGCCAGGAGTACATCCACATTAAAAGGCTTGGTTATATAATCATTGGCACCCAAATTCAGTGCAGCAACGACTTCCTCATCCGATAAGCGTCCAGATAGGACAATAATAGGCACATGTGACCATTCCCGAATAGCAACAATTACCTCCTTGCCATCCATATCTGGTAATCCCAGATCAAGCAATATTAGATCTGGCTTAATGGACACACACAGACGTATCGCCTGTTGGCCATTATCACATTCAACAATTTTTAAATTTTCATCATCTAAAACAATGCCCAACATTTTTCGGACATGTGCTTCATCGTCAACAACAAGAATAGTGTTTTTCTTTTTGTGCATTATATGTCCCCCGAACGCAACTCTATAATTTAAAAAGATATTATTCCCGCAAAGCTGCGCACACTAATCTTTTATCAGAAAAATGCTAATTATGATAGATAAATCATTAGAATTGCCCAAATCATTGCCTACAAAGAGCATCTATAACTAATGTCACCCCCCTCTATACTTATTAAATATATAGCCTACAGGACCTTTAAACCATTATTCTTTTGTTGGCGCCTCTACCGTTCCTTTCATGTTGGTGAGACCTTTTTCAAACATGCCACCCACCATTTTATCGCAATTCATCACCAGGTTCATCGCTTTACCTATGAAATCATTTTTTCCATACATACTCCACGTCACCTCAGTTTGGTTGCCCTTGGCTTTAAACGTAAATTCTGCGGTATCTGTAGCAGCGAATGGCTTTAGAAATTCAAGTTTCATACGCACTAAATCACTGGGGCGGCTTTCGATAATAGTCATGCTACCTACCCCGACTTCTCGATTGCCTTCCCAACGCAAAACAGCACCCACTCCCGATTCGGGTCCCTCAAACGTATTTTTTTGATTTGGATCGAGTTTTGCCCATGGCGACCAGGCACCCCATTTATGAAAATCATTCACTTGCTCAAACACCACAGGCGCAGGGGCCGACATGGTCATAGTCCGCGAAATACGAAAATCAGCTGGCTGCATACCAACCACCATAACAAATCCGATCACAGCTACCGCAAGTATTGTTAACATTATTTTGAACATAAAAACTTCCTTCTTGTAAACGAACGTGCTAAAAGCTAAACAAAAACACCTCTTTTGCACCACCACAGGAATACTTATACATTCACCGAAAGTATACCGCAAGATACTTTTTGTAGATTATGATGTGGCTATTTTCAGATATTCTTCAAGCCGATCAAGACTTTGCGACCATCCGTCATTCATCCCCATTTTTAACATGGCATCCCTAATTTCCAGCGTATCAAAATAAATGCAAATGGTTATCTTTGTCTTTCCGCTTATCTCTTCAAACGTCACAGATGTCAATAATTCGCCCGCTGGATTTTTATCATTTTTAGCACGATTTGGTTTCACCATATCATGCCAGGCTGCCGGATGCTCACTGCAATCCTGGGTCATCACAAGACGCTCAGGCTTTTCAACTTCGAGGTAAATACCTTTGATTGGATAATCAACCCCATCAGGCGAACGCATCACCATACGATATTTTCCTTCCTCACGAACATTGCCTTCGCATACAGGCGTTTCAAATCCTCTTGGCCCCCACCATTTTGCCAGAATCTTAAGATCCGACCATGCTTTAAAAACAATAGTACGTGGCGCATTGACAGTGCGGGTGATAATAAATTCAGGATAGTCTTGAGTCATTGGTCGGCTCCTTGGCAATTGGTCCTCATGGTTTTACAAGGTTAGTTTTCTCACATCCTCTTTAAGACCTGAGAGTCCTGTAAAATTCAACTGCCACATGTTGAATTATTTTCTTCATTAAATCAAACACTAAACAAGGGATTCTGCAAATAAAGAACATCGAAAAATCGATCTCAATATAATCAGGTACACGGCAAAGGTTAGGGACTACTCGATAAATGACGAGTATAGTCCACATGCTTCATCATGAGGAGAACTTCGTCTCCTCCAGATCACCAGCCCAATAAGCGCGACGCTTACCAGTGTAATCGTCACAGGAAATAGCAGGGTCGTTAGCGAATAATGTTCTAAAGCCATGATCGAAATACAACCCCTTACAACAACGATCATATACATTAACATCGGTTCTTCGAATGGTTTGAAATAAGCCTTTCGAATAGTCGGAAAGAAACCAACCGTATCAATGCTCGTAAGAAGGATCACAGCCCATAATGGATTTGAAGTCACATACCAAAAAGGAATTGCTGATAACGCCAAAATAAAGAAAAGCCAATCGATTTTCTTTATGACGATTTCTGTCTTTCTGACATAGGCAAGAATAGCTATATAAAGTGTAATGACTCCTGATACTCCGGTTGACCAAGCACCTGCACCACCCTTATCGGCTAGTTGAGCAACGAATAAGATAGGCGTAGCAACACTCCATATCACCCATGAAAAAACATGAGGTTTGGTGCGTCCCTGCAAAATGGAGCGTATATAAGGTATGAAAGCGATAAACGTAAGTAAAATGGCTAATGAGCCAAGACATTCTTTGACGTTAGTCGCTTCAATTGTTGAAAGAAATGCCTGCATCATGCTTTTTGACCAACAACAAACAAATAATCGCCTTCATCACTTTCATAGTGTTTAATAATGTGATCGCTTTTATTCTTACGTAACATGAGGTATCTCTGGTAAAAATCCGCCTGCCTGCATGTGCCACATCCTGGCGTAATGGCCGTTTATTTTTAGTAATTGTTCATGTGTGCCATCTTCGATCACATGGCCTTTGTCAAATACCAATATGCGATCCATTTCCGAAAGGGTCGATAACCGATGCGCAATCACGATGGTCGTGCGCCCCTGCATCAGGGAGTGCAACCCTTCCTGGATATGTTTTTCTGTAACTGAATCCAGTGCCGAAGTGGCTTCATCCAAAATCAGGATAGGTGCATTTTTAAGCATGGCACGCGCAATAGCAATACGTTGACGTTGCCCTCCCGAAAGCTTGACTCCCCGCTCGCCCACTTCTGAATCATAGCCTTGAGGCAGTTGACTGATAAATTCGTGGCAATGTGCCCGTTTGGAAGCGATGATGACTTCTTCATCTGTAGCATCAATATTACCATAGCGAATATTATCCATCAGCGAACGATGAAACAGTGATGTATCCTGCGGAATCATGGCAATGGCTTCATGCAGTGATTCTTGTGTTACGAATGCAATATCCTGCCCATCGATTAAAATGCGTCCTGCTTCAACATCAAAAAACCGCAGTATCAAGTTAACAAACGTGGTTTTACCTGAACCTGAAAAGCCAACCAGGCCCACTTTACTGCCTGCGCTAATATGCACATGTTTATTCTCAAACAGGTTGTGGTTGCGTTGATAATGAAACGTTACATTATCAAAGAGGATATCTCCCTTTGATACGTGCAACCTTTGAGCACCTTCACTATCTGTCACGTCATGTGCTTTTTGAATGGGGATTAGCGCTTGCTGGCATTTCCCGATTTCTTTAAAGAAATTAGGTAGTTCAATGCCAGAAATCCATGCCATAACACAGATCCCCCAAGATGCATAGAAAATATAACCAAATTCAACACCCGTGATATGATTTTTTTGCCATTGGCTTATCATGAGCATCATCATCCCGACTCCCATAAAGGAATAACAACAGACACCCAAAATAAGACGAATTTTAAAAACCATATCAAGCACCCGGTGATGCTTAGCCTGTTCCTGTTGTTGTGAAACCTTGATATGCTGCCATTCCCACCCCATGCGGGCAAATAATTTAACCGCCGTGATATTGGCAAAACTATCGACAATCTGTCCATTGATTTTGTTTTTACTGGCTGAATGCTCAACCGATAAACGGTTACAGGCCTTAGCAAAAATCAGGCAAATTCCCAAATGGAGGCAAAACCAACCACAGGCAACGATACCAAATAACGGGTGCAAGCGTGAAAACATAATCGTAGCAATGGTTACTCCCACAGCAGCAGGAATAAACAAGGTAATCAATAGCTGCATAATACGCGTGGATGCCTCGGTGATATCATCAATCTTACTGGATAAATCTCCAGACAAATGATTCGCAAAGAACGTATAGGAATGATGGCGCATATACTCTACCATCGCCATACGTATAGTGGCTTCAAACCGAGGATAGGTACGAGAAGCGAGGAAATCACTACTCCTGTACAATATTTCTACGGTCAACCAGAACCCAAGTACCGTCAACGCTGGTGCAGCAAAGGCACCCCATGCCGCCATTCGGTCACCATCATAATGGATCACCGCCCCCACAAAGCGTTGAAACAAGTATGGCATTATGGTCCAATCTACCGCCCATCCTAAATGAGCCAATAACAGCAATATAAACCAAGGGCGCTGCAGCATAATGAAATGCCACAAAAAAGGCATTAAATGTTTGGGTGGCCCAGAAGCCAGGGTATTAGGCAATGTTGTTGTCATACCAATCATCAACGTCGGTTACGGTTTAATTTCTATAGAGGGAAATACTCTCCCGATTCTAGCATAGATTTTAGAACCATTGATACTTCAATTTTATTTTTCTAACCGATCGCGCACATCTATTTAAAAGGCACATGCTCCCAATCCCACTTCACAACCATCAAGCCCCCCTTCTTTATATTCTGCTGGTGCATATTTCTCCGTTGGGTGCGTATGATGAAACATCTGATTCATTTTTAATTATGGATGTTAACCCAATACCGCCCAATGGGTATGGGTCGAAAGCAATCAGTTAATGGCTGCTATGCGAACCTTTGATACGGTTGAAAACCGTGGCTATGTCTTGATCAGAGAAGAAAAATAATACGTATAATCCACTGATTGGACTCATCAGCTTTCCATCTCTTTTTAGTCGATAAACCTGCTCGTGCAGCATCACCAGCAAGGGGCAGATCCTGTATGATCTCCTCAGAGATGAAATATCTCTTTCCGCTGGATCGCAATTTGTCAAGAGACTCAATAAACATACCGCGTCCTAAAAATGATCTATTTCGTCATATATAGGACATAGCATACCCTAAACCTCGAAAAATACTCAATTGGATAGTCCCCCCAATAAGGCATTCCTAAACAATGTCAGGGTGTTGCACTTCAAACTTGAATGTGCCCCTCCCCTCCTTAAAATAATGTAAAATAAAATTTTACATATAATACATTCATAAATATACAGCATTAATAATATATAATACATGAATACTGTTGGAGTGATTCTAGCATTAGGAACCTCTAGCAATGGCCTAACCTGTGTAAGGAGAATATATGTCTAAAAATCCTAGTCCAACAGCTGGTCTCGTTCCTATTGCTGAGATCAATTCACCACCACAAGCATTAGTACAAACAGTTTCTAATGTTCCGGAGCCTTTTGTGCATAATTCCTCTGCAAAACTACAGGCAACAGTTCTATCAACCCTATTTACTTTTTATCCGGCTAAAGGCCTTGATACACTAACCGGTTTAGCATCAAAAGGTGCCCCAATACCATCCTTTTTAGGACTGAATGCTAAAATTTGGCCTGGAATGTCTGGATTTTTATTACGATTCCTTGCTCGACAAGCAGCGCGAGTTGCAAATTCCGATAATCTTCCACGTCTACTCGCAACCGAAATCCCCGTTAATGCTTTCTTTGGTACATATTTGCTGCAAAAATCGCTCTCAACCAACAGTAATACTCCAATAACCTTTAGAGGTGTTGCCGAAGGCGGTTTTAAAAGCCTTCCTTTGGTTGGCACTCAAAGTATTGTCTTTCTTGGATCAGCACTCCTTTATGATAAACTTTTCCCACAAAATGGCACATGGTCCGATCAGATAAAGAAAACTGGCGTTATCGCCAGCATTGATACGATCGTCAATCTGCTTCCTTCGATTGCAACATCAGAAATACAAACCGGAAAAAGTTACAGGGATGTGTATGAAGGATTCAAAAAGGATCCTGAAGCACTCATGTTACGTATAAAACGAACATTGCCGGCTCGCTTTGGTATGTGTGCTTTTGGAGCAGCTACATATTTAGGAACGCTTGAGCTAACTAAAAGACTAAACACACCTGAAGCAGCTCAATTTGTCGAAAAATCCATCAATGCTCTTTCTCCGTCAAAACAAAACGGAAAAACATGGCAAGATCCTGATGATATGATGCTGGCTCAATTAAAGAAATTGCCGCCTATCTTAAAACAAGCTTCCAGCCATACTTCACGTTGTATGCCTTCTTCGGCAGTTAGCGAAGCCGGTCAGCGTTTTATGTCTGTAGGTTAATATATCATGATCCTTAACGGCTTACCGTTTTGCCGTTAAGGATCATCAATGCCATCGTCTGCAATCAATGCCGGCAATAAAAAGAATAAAGACAATTACTCCTGAGCGACTTATACTCAGTGTGTCATATCTTGTGAACCACCGTATATTGCCCTTTTATGGATAGCAGCGCTTTACTTAATATCTTTATTTTCCTGGCGGCAGCCTGTGCGGTGGTCCCTATTGCCGGGCGTTTTAAGTTAGGATCTGTACTTGGTTATCTGGCGGCTGGTGTGCTCATTGGCCCCTTTGGGATTGGCTTTATCCATAATGCACAACAGGTTATGCACTTTGCCGAATTCGGTGTGGTGATGATGCTCTTTTTAATCGGACTAGAGTTAGAACCTCCCATGTTATGGAAATTGCGTAAGGCCATTATTGGCCTTGGAGGATTACAGGTAACCCTTACCAGTGCCGTATTTACCGCTATTGGCATAATGCTTGGATATTCGTGGCAGATAAGCTTAGCCTGTGGTATGGCGCTCTCACTTTCTTCCACGGCCCTGGTTTTGCAAATGCTTGAAGAAAAAGGGTTATTACAAACAGCCTCCGGAGAATCTTCCTTTGCTGTGTTACTGTTTCAAGATATTGCCGTCATTCCCATCCTGATTATTCTGCCGTTGCTTGTTGGTACATCGCAAACACCTGTTACCCAGCACACGATGATTTCTGATTTTCCTGGCTGGCTACGCACGCTCATCATCGCCGCAACCATTGCTGCCATCATTATTTGTGGTCGTTATTTATCACGTCACTTGTTTTATTTTATAGCCAAAACCAATCTGCGTGAATTATTTACCGCAACATCGTTAGCCCTCATCGTCGGTATTACACTGTTAATGCAGTTAGTGGGTGTATCACCGGCCCTTGGCGCCTTTGTTGCCGGAGTAGTACTTGCCAATTCTGAATATCGTCATACATTGGAAGGCGATATTCAACCCTTCAAAGGATTATTACTGGGGTTGTTTTTTATATCGGTTGGCATGAGTATTGATTTTGCTTTATTGACGGCACATCCTGTACCAATTTTGGGTGCTGTCGTGGGGCTCATGGTTCTTAAAACAGGTTTGCTTTTGGGATTAGGAACCTTCTTTGGCCTGCGCGATGGTCAACATGCGCTGTTTGCTATCGCCCTCTCTCAAGGTGGTGAGTTTGCTTTTGTTTTGTTTCAATATGCGGGAGGTTTGAATATCCTGAGTCAGGAACAATCTGCATTCCTGACCCTCTGCGTCGCTCTTTCGATGGCGCTGACTCCCTTCTTGATGATACTCAATGACAGGTTGGTTATTCCACAGTTTATGAGCGTATTACCTTCACGGCAATATGATACCATCAACGAAAAAGATAATCCGGTTATCATTGCTGGCTTTGGCCGGTTTGGCCAAATTATAGGACGTTTCCTGAATGCCCAAGGTATCAAGACCACCGTATTGGAAAAAGACCCTGACCAGATCGAATTATTGCGCAAATTTGGTCATCGCGGTTATTTTGGCGATGCCACCCGTTTAGATTTGTTGATCAATGCCGGTGCAGCCAGGGCCAAATTACTGGTTGTGGCTGTTGATGATGCCGATCAATGCCTGCAGATCGTGCGATTAGCTAAAGAGCAGTTCCCTAACTTAAAAATCTTTGCCCGTGCCCGTAACCGGCGCCATGCGTATGAATTGCATAAAGCAGGGGTCGATTATTTTCGCCGCGAAATATTTGATTCGTCACTGACCATGGCTCAAGAAGTCATGATATGGCTCGGTGCAGATGCGGCCTTGATGCGCCAGAAAGCCCAGCAATTTATGGAACATGACGAAAAAACCCTTTATACGTCTTTTGCCTTTATTGAAAAAGAACCCGAACTCATTAGTTTTGCTCGCCAGGCACGGGGAGAATTGGAGCGTATTTTACATGATGACACACGCCAAGACGAGCCGCTTGCGGTTCCTAATTAAATACGCTGAATCCTTAAAAACGAATCTCAGCCCTTGTACGTTTTAAAGTTCTTGTTATGATTAACCCACCTTCATCCAATCCATAAACAGGCTATGACTTTTCTTTTTAGACTCATTATTTCTATTTTCTTTGTCATTTTGGGCGTGGCTCAAATGTATGTCGGCTATTTGGAGATGAACCATTACATCGGGCCTATCTGGGCCGTTGGAGCCATATGCTTATGCCTGTTAGTACGGTTTACCCTTCCTATCACCGTTGCTGCTTTTTTTGGAGCCACTGACATATTAGGGTGGCCCTGGATCGGCGCTATGTTCTTTGCAGTACCTGGGCTTGCCTTTTTGGTACCAGGTGTTTTAGGAATGATTATATCGATTGTGAAAAGGTAAGACCAGTTACCTATAACTCCTATAACTGTAGGATGATCTGTTCATTAACTCAATCTGGACATTCCCTTATGTATCTCTATTTAAAACATCTTTTCGTTTCGATCACCCTGTTATGTGTCCTAAGTAGCTGTGACGGGACCACCCTTTTAAATGCTGTAATACCGCATTCTGGTTATACATTAAAACAGAATATTGCTTACGGAAACAAGTCCCGCCAGATGCTGGATATTTATATTCCTCAACAGCAGGCTGCCTCTAAAGCTGTCATCTTGTTTTTCTACGGTGGATCATGGCAACATGGCAGCAAAGATCAGTATCTTTTTGTTGCGCAATCGCTTGCCAGCAAAGGTTACATCACCGTGATAGCTGATTACCGGCTTTTTCCTGAATATTATTTTCCTGACTTTGTCGAAGATGGCGCTCAAGCCTTTGTATGGTTACATCATCATATTAAGGAATATGGGGGCAATCCCGATCAATTATTTATCATGGGACATTCAGCAGGAGGACACATTGCCGCCATGCTGAGCGTCAATGAACAGTATATCAAGGCTGCTGGAGGCGAGCGCTCATGGATTAAAGGCATGATCGGACTGGCTGGTCCTTATGATTTTTTGCCTTTTGTCGATCCTAACGTAAAAGCACTGTTTAGCAAAGTAACCGATACCAACACTCAACCCATTACGTTTGTTGGTCCAAACACCCCACCAATGTTACTGCTCACTGGCGATGCCGACCGTGATGTTCTCCCTAAAAACACCCTCAACTTAACCACCAAACTACGCCAATACCATAACCCCGTTAGCACTCATGTTTATCCGGGCGTTACACACAAAGGCATTATACTGGCTTTAGCCCATGGGTTTCATAAAAAAGCACCGGTGCTTGATGATATCATTGCGTTTATTGAAGGGCAGAACAATCACACCAACCGTTAATATCCAGACGATGTTGGCTGTTGATTAGCCTTGTGTGTTACATCAATATTTCTGCGTGATGCTTTAGAATATGGGCACATTTGTTGGGCCGTACAAAGGAGTTTCATAACTTATCTCCTTATGTTTATGTATTTTTATTCTTTATGTGTTTATTCCTCATGTGTGAGTGTATCTGATAGTTTTAGGAAATAAATGCCGCGGGCCTTTCTTCATAAGTGTCATGATATCCTGCTTGCTAATAAACCAACATTTAATTATCCTCCTTTTCGTTGTAATCCTTTACCTCGTTAAGGCTGAGTTTGTTTATGCTTTTTCATTCGCATCTATTCCTATTTGGATTTTTGCCCGTTTTGTTGTTAGGCTTTTTTGTATTAGGTCGTTTTAACCCTAAATGGGCTGCTGCATGGCTGGGACTTGGTTCGCTATTCTTCTATGGATTCTGGAGTATTAAAGCCCTGCCGTTATTGCTGGGCTCGATCATCGTAAACTATATGTTTGGTTTAAAACTAGCGCGCCCCTCTTCTCCTGATAACGCTCATGCGAGAAAATCATATCTTATCTTCGCGCTTATACTTAATTTAGGGTTGCTTGGTTTTTTCAAATACGCCCATTTCTTTATTGAAAATACCAACCAGTTACTGGAAGCCGCCGATCTTCATCTGCTACCTACACTCACCCTTATTTTACCGATAGGGATTTCGTTTTTTACCTTTACGCAAATCGCCTTCCTGGTTGATTGCTATCAAGGTAAGGTCCGAGAAACCAGCTTTATCCATTACCTGGTATTCGTGACCTATTTTCCGCATTTAATCGCCGGACCGGTGCTTCACCATTTGCAAATGATGCCCCAATTTAGTAAGCCCGACACCTATCGCGTTAATGCAGATAAAATTGCTCTAGGAATAGCTATTATCGCTATTGGTCTTGCCAAAAAAATGTTAGTTGCCGATCCTTTAGGTGAATATGCCAATACATTATTTAACGCAGTCCCTCACGATCTCCACCCGACCTTATGGGTCTCATGGTTAGGTGTATTATCGTACACCATGCAGATTTATTTTGATTTTTCCGGCTATTCAGACATGGCGATTGGTTTATCCCTCTTGTTTGGTATTTATCTACCTATTAATTTTAATTCTCCGTATAAGGCTACCAGTATGATCGATTTCTGGAGGCGCTGGCATATTTCTTTGTCTTCGTTTCTGCGCGATTATCTTTACTTCCCATTGGGGGGTAATCAAAAAGGCAAAGTCAGGCGTTATGTTAATTTACTAGTTACCATGATCCTGGGAGGGTTATGGCATGGCGCCAGTTGGACCTTCGTTTTATGGGGGGCTGCTCATGGATTATTTTTGGTCATTAATCATGCCTGGCGCACATTCATCGGATCTGAAAGAACCTATCTTTCCCTTGTGGCAAAGACCGTGAGCTGGCCTGTTACTTTTTTAAGCGTTTGCTTTACATGGGTTATTTTCAGAGCCAACAGCGTTAGCGAAGCATTGCCTATTTATAAAGGGATGCTTGGCCTCAACGGAATCGGCACATCCGCGCAAATCAATCCCGGTATCCTTGCCTACATTCTCATTGCACTGGTGATAGCGCTTAGGTTTAAAAATACGCAGGAACTCTTCTCATTACACGAAAAAACCCAATCCGATCACACCGTTACCCAATCTCACAACACCTTATTCTCCTTATCCATTGCTCTCATTGCTATTGTGTTATTTTGGATATCGGTTCTTAAGATCGGCGGTTCCAGTCCCTTTTTATATTTTCAGTTTTAACCATGAATGCTAAACAATTCCTCTCCTTGTTTTTCCTTTTGCCACTAGCACTTTATGCGCTTGTGTATAGCCTCTATATCGCTCATCCGCAGCATTTTCATTTTAGAAGTTGGGAATTTCTGCCCATATTTATATTTAATGGAGAATTAGACCGCAGTCAAATCATGCCGGAATCAGGAGACTCAGCGCGTGAATATTTAATCCAACGTTATACCCAAACCAATCATATTTCGGTAAACGAGTATGGCAACCGTGTTGCCTGCTTTGATAAAAACCAACAGATTAAACCTGCCGTACTTCTATTTGGCGACTCACAAATGTTTGGCTCAGGTACCGATGACAGCCAAACATTCCCCGCCCAATTGTGCAAAAACTATCATGCCAGTATATATAACGCAGCACGTAATCATGATCTTGATCTGTTGCGTCACCCAACCTACCATTTCAATGCCATCTTGTTTTCGATAACCGAACGTGATGATTTTTCCACGAGTTACTGTAGCAAACTCGATGAAATCGAAGCGCATTATGATGAGAAGCTTCCCGAACAAAGCTTCTACATTCCCAAAGCTACGTTTAAACAAAACTGGTTGATGCTGAGGCACGGACATAAATTCTTAATGGGGTATTTAAGAAACCGTATCAAAGCTCTGTTTTATGGTATCAATCATGGATTTATCGCTCCAGATAATCAGATCATCAAATTCACGCACCAACGCCAGGATGCGGACGGAGATATTGAAAGAGAAACCGCATGCGCCAAAAGGCTGGTGAATTTCTTTCATCAGAAACACATCAACGTAGGCTTTCTGTATTTTCCTGCACATCAAACCCTGTATGGCAAAGACTATCATCTTTCCATCGATGAGGGCACGTATACATTCATTGATAAAATCTCTGCCAGGTTTAAGCAAGAGGGCCTGCTGACATTTAACAGCAAACAATGCCTATTGGATGCGAAAGCAAAAGGATTGGTTTACCAAATGCACGATACCCATCTTAATGGATTTGGTTATTACCATCTGGCAGAATGTCTAAAACATTCCCCATTAGATACGTTATTTCATGAATAATGCCAAACGCTTTTGTTCTAACCAAGGTTACTTATCAAAAGAACGTCTGATAGAGCAATATCCCATTAGCAAGGATGATCGATGCCGCTATTCCCCAGCAAACTATCTGCATCAAACACGATAATTTCCATTGCTGCATCATTTCGCGATTGCTGCAAAACAAAATCAAAGGCACGACTGCAAAAGGTAGCTGCATACTCAGAATAATCTGGCTTAAAACCAGCAACTGACTTAATCCTCCATCACCCAACATCATCACCCCGATCCAGGCAGGTATAATGGCCAGGGTTCTGGTTATTAACCGTCTTTGCCAACAGGGAATATGCAGATCGAGAAACCCTTCAAGGATCACCTGCCCGGCGATGGTTCCTGTTAATGTTGAACTTTGGCCCGATGCCAGCAATGCTAACGCAAAAAGAATGGGAGCGGCCGTCCCTAATAATGGTTTGAGCAAGGTATGGGCATCACCTATATCGGTGATATTCGTAAAACCACTCATATGGAACGCACTGGAAGCCAGCACCAGAATCGCCGCATTGATAAAAAAGGCTAAGGTTAACGATAACAACACATCCGCATTCATAAGCATGATTGCATCACTTTTAGCGCTGTCCGTATGCGCGATGGTCCGTGTTCCAACCGCTGAGGAATGAAGATACAGATTATGCGGCATCACGGTTGCCCCTAAAATCCCAATCGCAATAAACATGCTTTCGTGATTCAATAACAACTGCGCATCCGGCACCAATCCTTTAACAACATCACCCCACACAGGTTGGCTCAGTAAAATTTCAATAAAAAACGCTGCCGCTATGGTTCCCACAAGCCCCGTTACGATCGCCTCAACCGTTAAAACGCCCTTTCCCTGTAAGACCAATACGATAACCGTATCCAGGGCCGTAAGCAGAATGCCAATGCCCAATGGCAAGCCCAATAATAATTTAAGTGCCAGCGCTGTGCCTAACACTTCGGCAATGTCGCAGGCGATAATTGCAACCTCAGCCGCCAACCATAGCGCACTATTTAACGCAGGAGGAAACCTTTCCCGGCAACAGGCCGCCAGATCTTTACCGGTAGCCACGCCTAAGCGTACGCACAGGGTTTGCAGCACCATGGCCACTAAACTCGACAGCAATACCACAAACAGCAAACCATAACCAAATGTTGAACCAGCCTCCAGATCGGTTGCCCAATTGCCTGGATCCATATACCCCACCGAAATCAGCAAACCAATACCACTGTAACGCTTAAACCGAAGCCAGGTCGAAGCACCAGGCGGCACAGCCACCGTGCTGTGAATTTGTGATGGACAAAAAGGGGCCGTAGCTGTTTTGGGCAACCTATATTTAAACATGGCATTCACTTGGAAGGGTCAGGGATTATCTATTATCTTACCTTGATTTAACGGACATTCGCAAAGCTTATATTGAGGATGATAGCCTCTTACACATGACCATAGCTTCTTACACATATTTGTCTGATATCTGCGTTACACCTGGAATTTCTTTTAATGGAAACACAAACGTGAAGGTGCTACCCGGTCCATTTTTATTATTTTCCGCCCAAATACTGCCTAAATGTGCCTTGACGATTTCTCTGGAAATAGCTAGCCCCAAACCGGTTCCCCCTGCTTTGCTTTTAGTAAGGCTGCTTTCAAAAAATTTATCAAATATTTTGACTAATTCATCCGCAGGAATACCAATCCCTTCATCTACTACCGATATCAACATACCTGGTGCCTGGGCTAACCCATCGAGAAAAATAGCTTCCCTATCGACACGTTGAGAAATGCGAATTGTGCCCTTCTGAGAATATTTAGCGGCGTTACCAATTAGGTTGGTAATCACCTGCGCCATTCGGCCTTCATCTACTTCAACCATGGGTTCGTTGGCCATGGGTTCAAACACCAGATGTTCGTTCTTTGCTTCAACCAAGCCACTGGTTTCGGCAATCACCGTTTGAATCACGTCACTGAACCGTACCTCTTTACGTTCCAGCTGAATTGCGCCTTTTTCAAACTTAGACATATCCAGCAGGTTATTAATCAAAATCAAAAGCCGCTCACTCGATTTATGGGCACGCTGCGCATAATTAAACAACAACGCATCATCGGCTATAGTCCATTCCTCTACCAGCAGCCGGACAAAACTTAACACACCATGGATAGGAGTGCGGATTTCATGGCTCATGTTGGAGAGGAAGTCTTCTTTGACTTTAAGGGCGTATTCTAGGTCTTCGGTGCGCTCGTGGACTTTTTGTTCTAAGGATTGGTTCATTTCCCAAAGAGCCTTATCTCGTATTTCAATTTGATCAAGCATATTATTAAATGAATTTACCATCGCTTGAGTTTCATCATAATTGGCATAAGAAGAGGCAATTCTAATTTTATAGTTATGATGACTAATTATGTCGGTTGCCGTATTTTTAAGATTTTCGATCGGTTGGGTTATTTTTCCATGTAATTTATTTACCAAAACATAGGAAAGAACAAGTGTGATAATCAAGGACAGAAATCCAACCATGAGCCAATTTATTATTTGTGAGTACATCTCATCAAGACTTGCGTAAATAACTATAAATCCAACCCATTGTTTCGATTTTCCGTATATAGGTTCCTGAACTTTTACGTGATTGAGCGAATAAATCACTTCTTCTTGCTGCCCCTCAATAATTGAGCACATTAAATTGGGATCTATCTTAAAATCAGCAAAAAGTTTTCCATCCTTAGTATATAAACAAGCAGCTCGAATAACCTCTTTTCTCTTAAGAGCACTGAGATTTTCTGAAGCTTTATTCTTCTCAACTACAAGCACTTCTTTATCAAGATTTAAAGACTCCATATTAGATGCTATTTGGAGAATGGGGGAACTTCTCTCACCTATAACTTTAGCAAGAATTAATAATTCTTGCTGTAAATTTTCTTTAGTCAAAGAAATTTGAAATCCTATCAAGATAACACCTAAGACAACAGTTGAAATGGTCGCAATAACCATCATCATGGCAATCATCTTAGATTTTATTGTCTTATTCCGGATATTAGCCACCATTTCCTCATTGAACTTTCCCTAACCTCAGACTACAATATATTTACCAATAATCAAACCATTTTCTGATGGTTGACATTAAAAAAACTTAATGGCATCCTTGATCAAGAGGAGTACGAAGGGGATATTATGTACAGAAAGTCATTGCTTACGGCTCTAGTAGGGTTTATATGGCTTATTCATTTTGCCGAATATGCTAATTCTACAGACAAAATCCTTGAAGAATTGGTTCAAACCGAAGTTACTTCTGTTTCTAAAACACCGGAAAATCCATTTCAGTCAGCTGCAGCAGTTTATGTACTAACAAGAGACGATATCGAACGCTCTGGAGCAACAACTATCCCAGAAGCACTTAGATTAGTACCAGGCCTTGAGGTTGCACGCTCAAGCTCAAATCAATGGTCAATTACAGCCAGAGGATTTAATGGCGGATTCTCAAATAAATTATTGGTCATGATTGATGGCCGAACAGTTTATACCCCATTGTTCTCGGGAGTTTACTGGGGAGTACAAGACACATTGCTTCAGGATATCAAACAAATTGAGGTCGTTCTTGGGCCTGGTGGTACTCTATGGGGAGCCAATGCGGTGAATGGTGTAATTAACATTATTACTGAGGAAGCGGTTAATACCCAATCAAAAATAATCTCTGTAAAATATGGAATCGAAGAACAAGGAACTGTTGAAGGACGTTATGGAGGTAGAATTAACGATAATTTATTCTATCGTGTCTACGCAAAACATGCTGACCGAAATGATCTACGTAGTTTGAATAATGATCCCGCTCACGATGAGTGGGACATGTCCAAATCGGGCTTTAGAGCGGACTATACACCGTCTGAATCAGATAATTTCACCTACCAAGGTGACATTTACTATAGCAATCAAGATCTTGATTTATTTCTTCCCAATCTTCCTTCAAAAGATAGACAAATGGAAACATTGGCTGCAAGTGGTGGAAATTTTCTTACTAAATGGGAACACACTCAGGATAGCGGAGCAACAAGTACACTTCAAGCATACTATGATAGAACAAGATTTGATTACTCACAACTTGATCAAACAATCAATACACTTGATATAGATTGGCAATATAACCAAACATATTCTGAACGTCATCAAATTGTATGGGGGCTTGGTTATAGATTGATTTTTGATAATTTGAGAGGAAGCCAAAATATAAATTTCAATCCCAAAAGTGACTATTTTAATATTTTCAGCACGTTTCTCCAAGACAAGATCACGCTTAAGGAAAATCTATTTTTTACACTTGGTTCAAAGTTTGAACATAATGACTTCAGTGGTTTTGAAATTGAACCAACAGCAAGAGTCAGTTGGCTACCTACACATAATCAAACTTTATGGGCAGCCATATCTCGTGCAGTTAGAACACCGAGCCGTGCTGAAGCCAGTATTAATCTTACCGCAGACACATTTGGCGGATTTGCTTATGTCAACCAGCACGGTAGCAATCAATTTGATTCTGAATCAATGCTTGCTTATGAGGTTGGCTATAGAGTAAAACCTTCTAACGATACATCATTGAATGCATCCATTTTCTATGATGACTACAGTCATCTTCGCAGTGCCGAAATAGGCACACCAACCGCTGAACCTAGAGGCCTTACAATTCCTATAATACCTCTCAATTTGGGGTTCGGCGAAGCGTATGGCTTTGAGTTATCGGGTGATTGGCATATCTCGCCACGTTGGAAACTGACAAGTGGATATACTTTCCTTGAATTAACGTTACATACAAAAGCCGGAAGCACAGATAGTGAATTACAGAAAGATGAAAATCGTTCACCACAAAATCAGTTCAATCTCCGCTCACAATTAAATTTACCGCATGATATACAGTGGGACGTTATGGGATACTATGTGGGCAGTATAAAAGCCACGGACAACAACGGAGTTCTTGTTGATATCCCATCATACTTTAGATTGGATACCAGGTTGGGATGGCGATTCTCACCTAATTTATCATTTGATTTAGTAGGACAAAATTTACTAGATTCACGACATCCAGAATTTTCAGGTGCGCTTTTTTCTGTTTCAGAACAAGTGGAACGAAGCGCTTATGGGAAAGTTACTTTCAAATTTTGACATATGGCAATTCAAGATATTTATATCGTAGAAAATAATAACGAAGGCGAAAGACTGGAAAATAAAGTTTTGCCCAAACAGTTAGTAGATGATTTCTTTCCTTCATATATGCCACGTAATTCAATCATCGTTGATTTGGGTTGTGGCCCCGGGAACATCACATCTGCTATAGAAGAAAAATTTCAATGTAAGGTAATTGGCCTTGATAATAGTGCCGAACGTATAAATCATGCAAGAACGAAATTTACTTCCCAAAATATTGATTTTTTGCATGGTAATGTATATAGCCTCCCTTTTGACGATGAAAAAATTGATTTAGTTTTTTCGAGATTTCTTCTTGAGCATCTCAGAGAGCCATTAAAAGCAATAGCAGAGATGTTTCGAATTATTAAACCAGGGGGAACGATTTTAATTCAGGAGATTGACTATCAGTACCAAGGTAATTATCCGGAGATAGGATGGCCGCAAGAGGACGTTTCATCTTTGTTGACACTTTTGAGGAAATCAACAGGCTTTGATGGTAACATTGGAAGAAAATTATATTCATACCTTTTCCAGGCGGGGTTTAAAGATATAGATGTAAGTATCTCTGGGTATAATGTTTTCGCTGGCTCAATTTCTAACAATGATCTTTATCAAAAAACATTAGAGTTTCAAGCCATTGAGTCTAACTTAAAACAAATGGATCTTCTTCAAGGAGAGATAGCCTCCATGAAGGAGAAAGTACTAAAATATTTCTTGAAAGAGGATAGTTTAAGTTTTTCTTTATTATTTCACGTTAAGGCCACCAAACCTTTCTAGGGTTTTATTCTACTACTTCAGATAATGACCGTACATCACTATCGATAATTATGCCTGATTTTATTGCCGTTGCTAAATTAATTTTTAGATGAACATTCTTTGCTTTAGTAACCAATTCTATCATTCCCATATGAACAGAAAAGTCTTTAATACTCGAGATAGTTAGAATTGAATCATTACTAATTCTTCTCAGAATTTCTTCATACATATTTATTTCCGATTCTGCGATATAAACGATAAGACAACCACTTAAATCTGCATCAGGATCCTTGGGTATTATAATAGCTTTTTTGGCATATGTTTTGTTCAAGGAAATTAGATTAATAACTACACCATCCTTGCCAATGCTACATACATTGACTCTTCCTACATGCGTCTGATTTCTCCAAGCAACCCAATCAATCAGAGTATACACCCAGACAGCCTTAACTTGATTTTCAGATGTAGTGGCTGCTTGAGCTTGCGGCATTAAACAGAGCATCATCTCAATAATCAGCAAAAAAATATTACAACAAATAGAAACGCGCACTGAGCGTCCCCCCTTACTTGGCTCATTATGACACAATCACTTCATTTTCGTATATCCCGTTATTTTTTGCAACTTTTTTATAATAATTTATGACGTCTAAAATAATAATGTACATCTTGACATTATCATATTTCCCTTCATCGGGAAGCTCTGAGTTCTTGTTTATGAGTGCGGCATTACCATATTTCTCTGCAATCCTCTTATAGATTACGCATCTTGCAAGAGTTGCTGTCCCAACAAGGAAAGATAAGCAAAGTTCCTGTGATTTTTGAAGTAGAAGAATATATATTTCTTCAATATATCCGCTATATTCGGGTATTAAGGCCAGTCTAGAAAGCTCTCCGTAATGCAGATGTTTTAATGGTATGTTTTTTATAGATTTTTCAAACGAAAACATGTCGCCCTCCGAAGGCAAGAGATGGGCATCTCCTGGCAATTTAGTAATAATACGCCCTCCTCCTATACATTTGCCATCTTTAATACATAAAAGGATATGTGAATTTGGATGATTAGGATTGTCAAACTGATCTATTTTTCCTTTGCCAAGGGTGCCCTTATATCTATCTCCACCATTTTCATATAGTTGTTTTCTTAGATTATAATAATCTCTGAGGTAATGATTTTTAGAGTCCTTAACCCATATAAATTCAAATGGATAATTATCTGAATGAATATTATATGCCCAATTATTTGATGTCATGAAACTCCCCAGCCTATTCTAGAATGACCCGTAACGCCGTATGATGTTTGTTGTTAGACAGATCATTAAAAGTATGTTGCGTATAAAAAGATATAACCATTTAAGTTATGATGAAAGAGTAAAAATACCCTAGTTAAAGTGACGTTCTCCCATTGCTGCGCCACTTTAAAAGTAGCCTCTTCCACCCCTTATCTAAACACCCCCTCCCCAAACCACCGAGAAAGATACTGTGGCAACTGTATAACCAGTTGTTCGACATCCACTCCCGGAAGTGAGGCTGTTTTTTCAAGGGCCTCGTTAAACATCAATCCCTCATGGATGGCACTTAATAAATGATATTCAGCAACATCCAACACCAGTCGCCTAACTTCATTGCGATGCCGCACCACACAGAGATATTCAGGGTTATCGGTCATGTCAACCATGTTCCCTTCGCGAAATGCACTCATATAGGCATTGGCTGAACAATCCAATGCAAGCAACCTGCTGGCTGTGCGCAGCTTAAAATGGGTGCTCGCTAATTGTTCTAAGGATATGGCCGCCCAATGCGATGCATCCAGCGGAACACTATCGGGCAACCAGAACACATCCGCAATCGCACTTTCCAGAAGCGCTAAGGCGTGTACACTTTGATCAGCACTCATCGTTTTCACACCATCGGCAAAGCCAAACGGATAGCGGTTTAAATCCCATACCCGTGAAGGCGTTGCAGTAACATAGGCTTTCACAGCCTGCATAAAAACATCCTCCCCCATGTAATGCTGCAAGGTTGGATAGTCACTGCAGGTTGCCTGGATTAACCGTTCGATATAGCCTTTTTGATACACCGCCAAACGCATTGCTGGTGATAGCATGTCTAATCGTGTTGGTTTTATCAACGACAGCATGTCTTCATCTTGATCAATGATGGCATTATTGAAGGCCGCTAATTGCTTGGCATAGGCGTTCATGCCACTTTCCTTTGTTGAACTAATGCGTTATCAACCACCCGACGCGCTTTATCCAATTCGGCCAATAATACCGAAAATTCTGGGATATCATCATCCCATTCAATCATGGTGCTGCGCAATCCTTTGGTTTGAATAGTATAGGCAAATAAATCCCACACAGGATCGGTTACATAATCATTATGCGTATCAATGATATGGGTACCCTTATGGGTATATCCCGCCAGATGGTATTGCATGATGGCTTCCGCAGGAATAGCATCAATATAGGCCTGCGCATCCCAGCCATGATTAAAACTGCTGACATACACATTATTCACATCCAGTAAAATACCGCAGCCAGTACGTTTACAGAGCTCTGTTAAGAACTCGGGCTCACTCATGGTGGCACCGTCAAACTCTAAATACGAAGACGCATTCTCAAAAATAAAAGGGCGATTGATGTGTTCCTGTACATATTCCACACGCGGGATAAGATGCTTTAGCGCTTCTTCCGTATACGGAATAGGCAATAAATCGTGGGTATTTTTACCCTGTACACCGGTGTAACATAAATGGTCTGATAGCCAGGGAGCCTCAAGAACATCGGCAAGTGTTTTCAGTTTAGAAAGATAGACGTCGTTCAGGGGATCGGTCGAGCCAATCGAAAGCGATACCCCGTGCATAATAATAGGATAATCCTTACGCAAATCCGCCAGGTAATCCAGGTACCCTTGATGGGCTGTAATGTAATTTTCGGAGATAATTTCAAACCAGCCAACAGCCGGTTTATCACGCATGATTTCATCATAATGCGGATGACGCAGGCCTAAGCCAAATCCCAGTTGAGGATGATTATGTTGAGCCATCATATCCGCCTTAAAAAAATGGCCCACGGAAACCGCAGGCCATTTTCAGTTCAAAAAACTAGTTAGCTTTTTTCTCAGCTTTAACAGCTTCGAGTGAACCGCCTTCTTTAGCACAATGGCCTTTTTTAACGAAATTGAAATCGTTAGCATCATTGTCTTTGGTAGCATGACCAGCGCACTCATGATTTCCATCAGCAGCTTTACAGTCGTTTTTGCCTGCTTTAGCAATACCATAGCATTTTTCTTGATCTTTGTGTGAATCAGCAGCAAAAGCAGAAACAGAAGCAACAGTCATAATACCGGTCAAAGCCGCAGCAAGAAGTTTAGTATTCATGATGAATCCCTTTTTAAAATTAAATCACTGTGAGACAACCCCACATTCTTATACTCTCACATTTTCTAGAAAATGACATCGCTTTTTTAATCGCGAACTATCACGAAAATAAGGTATAGCTTGCTGATAATACAGATGAGGGATACTCTAGAATCAAATACGAGAAATGGAGCATCCTGTGGAAAGAAGATCGTTTATTAAGCTCACACTTGTCGGTAGTGGTTTACTCGCTTTGAAACCATTTTTAAGCGCATCACACGCATTTGCAACAAATGAACCCATCACCAACATCATCAAAACAGAGGCCGAATGGAAAAAGATACTAACTCCTCAGCAATTTGATATTTTACGCCACGAAGGAACAGAAACACCTTTTTCCAGCCCGCTTAATCACGAAAAGAGAACCGGTATCTTCGCCTGTGTTGCTTGTGCATTACCGCTTTTTCCTTCTCAATTTAAGTTTGACAGCGGCACCGGCTGGCCTAGTTTCTTTGATGTTATTCCCGGCCATATCCAAACGAAAACCGATAAGTCTCTGTTGATGGTACGCACCGAATATCATTGTGCACGCTGCAATGGGCATCACGGCCATCTTTTTGATGACGGCCCCGAACCAACCGGATTGCGCTATTGCAGTAACGGTGCCGCACTTACCTTTATTCCAGGAAAGAAATCATGAATAACTTCATCGAAATTGGCCTTGCTTTTATAGAGGGGCTAGCCTTGATTGTTTCACCTTGCATATTGCCGGTGTTGCCGATTGTCCTTTCGGCTTCCGTTGATGGTGGCAGACGACGACCATTTGGAATTATCGCCGGCTTTGTGGTGGCCTTCAGTATCTTTACACTGTTATCGCGCAAACTAGTGATCGCACTTGGTTTTAATCTGGATATTCTTAAAAACGTTTCTTTAGTCCTGCTGGCTTTGTTTGGCCTAATCCTGCTTTCGTCTACCTTATCTGATAAATTCAGTGCCGCAACCCAAGGAGCAGCCAACTGGGGCAATCGATTATCCAATACACAAGGCAATGGCTTCTTTAGTGGGATGTTGATAGGCGCCTTAATTGGATTGATCTGGACACCCTGTGCTGGCCCCATTCTGGCTGCAGTCCTGGTTCAGGTTATCCGACAGCATAGCGATCTCACCAGCTTTTTAACGGTGGCCGCTTTTGCAACAGGAGCTGGCATTCCGATGTTTATCATTGCGCTTACCGGACGAAACATCATGAATAAATTAAGCTTCTTTACTAACCATGCCGAAGCGGTACGCAAAACATTTGGTGTCATTATTTTATTGTCAGTTGCTTTCATTGCTTCTGGCATCGACACGCAATCGCTCTTTACCCAAAAGAGCACCCCCACCATCGTATCATCAACCCTGACAAACCCACTTGAACATCCGTATCAAGCCCCAGAATTTGCGGGTATCGAAGCCTGGCTTAATAGCAATGCCTTAACCATGAATGCACTCAAAGGAAAGGTCGTGCTGATTGATTTTTGGACCTATTCCTGTATCAATTGCGTGCGCACCCTCCCCTATATAACCGCATGGGATCAGCAATACCGTGACAAGGGATTAGTTATCATCGGCATCCATGCACCGGAATTTGAGTTTGAGAAATCCAGAGCCAATGTCGAATCCGCCATTAAAAAACACGGTATTCATTACCCGGTTGCGCTTGATAACGAACTGGAAACCTGGACTCATTTCAATAATCAATATTGGCCAGCTCATTATCTTATCGATCAAACAGGCAAGGTTGTATACACCCATTTTGGCGAGGGAAAATATGATGTCACAGAACATAATATACAGGTATTATTGGGAATAACTGGAAAAGCGGCATTTCTTTCGGCAGAGCAACTCGACAATGGCGAACATCAGACTCCAGAAACCTATCTTGGTTTTTCTCGTGCAAGTCATTTCTCCCTTGTCAATGGTCCACTGAAACCTGACCAGGTTGCGAATTATCATATACCGAAATCCCTGCAATCCGATCATTGGGCACTGGAAGGGACGTGGAAAATTGAAGATGAAAAAATTATAGCAGTATCAAACGATGCTAAGCTTCAATTGAATTTTACCGGCAAGAAAGTTTTTCTAGTTCTTGGTAACCCAACTGGAAAACCAGTCCATGCTATGGTATCATTAAATGGTAAGCCACTTGGTCCTAATGCCGGAAAAGATGCCCCCGGAGGTTATCTTACTATCGATCAAAATACCCTCTATGAACTTATCAATCAGCCTCACTCAACCAATGGACTTCTTGAACTAAAAGCACTCGAACCAGGATTAGAAGCATTTGCATTTACCTTCGGTTAGATGTAAACATAATTAATTCTTATTAATCACTGTTCAAGGATTGGCGGATTTAGAGGCGTTCAACTGGCCGTGCAGGTGAGTGGATACGTATATGAAGAGACAACCTCTGGTAAAGGTAATGTATGAATATCCCCTATTTTTCAACAACCATGCAAAGTCCTCTTGGTGATTTGCGATTAACGTCCAATGGACAAGCAATGACCGGCGTTTACATGAGCACACAACAGACTCATTCCCCTGCTGAAAATGCCTCCAAAGAATGCAGCATCCTGCAACAGGCTAAGCGTCAGCTAAACGAATATTTTTCAGGTCAACGGCACCATTTTGAATTACCACTTGCTCCGTCTGGAACCGAATTTCAGCAACGCGTCTGGAAAGCCTTATGCACGATCTCGTATGGGCAAACCGTCAGTTACCAGTATCTTGCCAACCTCGTAGGCAATCCTAAAGGATGCAGGGCTGTCGGGCTTGCCAACAGCAAAAATCCTATTTCTATCATTATCCCTTGCCATAGGGTCATTGGCACAAACGGCAAACTCACCGGTTATGCAGGTGGACTTGATAATAAAAAATGGTTATTAGAACGCGAAGTAGCCGCAGCAACATTTCGCATGAAAATCGCTTAAGCCAACGTACAACGCGATGTATCAAGCACTTCACACATCACAGACACCAGATTTTCATTGGCTTTATGAATATCTTTGATCATTTCCCTTTGTCGCGGAGTTAATAGCGTTTTTTCTAATAATTCTACTTGGTTTCGAATACTCATGAGGGATGCGTTGATTTCATGGTTCATCGAGGCCATCAATTCAAGCATGGCACTCCCCTTATGATCTAAATTCCATTGTAAATTACTGATATACTTATTCAAACTAGCTTTTCGTTTTAGAAAAATGCTCCTTTCTATCGTAACAACAACCTTACTTCTTAACGATTCGCGGGTCACCAGTTTTTTAGGAATATAATCCTGGACGCCCTTCTTGATAACATTGACAGCAAGGGCTTCATCACCATACCCCGTCAACATAATAACGGGAAGTATAGAGGTTTGTTCAGAAAATCCTTCCACGACATGCTCCCCCGAAAAATCAGGCAATTTATAATCTAATAACACGCAGTCTGGTTTTATATCAGAAAACAATGCCCACGCCTCTGTCGCGGTTTCCGCTTCATAAAACAGATACTCATTTTCGCCTTCAGATTTTCGTCCCTCAAGGAGCGATTTATATAACTCTCGATCCGCTTCATTATCATCCACAATTAAAATAGTATACGTTGGTTTCATTGATAGCTCCTATACGGATTTCAAAGTAAAAAAGAAGGTGCTGCCACTCCCTAGTTGCGATTGTATCCAGATGGGCTGTCCATGCTTATCAAGAATCTTTTTTACAAGCGCTAAGCCTATTCCGATGCCAGGATATTGTCTGGCCTTATTCAAACGTCTAAAAATTGAGAACACCTCAAGCTGGTGAGTTTCAGAAATTCCGATGCCATTATCTTTTACCGAAACCTGGCAGATATTATCCTTAAGCGAAGACACATTTATTTCCACCACTGGTTTCGTCCCTTCGTGCTGAAATTTTAGTGCATTGTCAATCAAACAAATCATCACCTGCTGCAATCTTTCTGCATCACCGTAGACCCACTGTGAAGTAGGCCCGATGCTTAAGCTGGCGCTTAGCTTCTCGATTACTGGTTTGAGTGCTACACAGGCACGTTCTATAATTTGCGCAAGCGGTATTGGCAACTGGGGCTTAATGTGGGTGTTTAGACGCGAGTATAGAAGCAATCCGTCCATCATTTCCTTCATTTCAAGACTGCCATCGACAATATAACGCATGTATCGTGACGTTTTTTCATCCCACTCATTTTGATATCTCTCCAATAAGAGCTGGGGGAAATTAATCATCGTACGCAAAGGCGCCTGAAAATCGTGCGACACGCTATAGACAAACGATGCGAACTCACTTTTTACTCTATTCAATTCAGCAATCGCCTGTTCATGTGACAAGTCTTCTGTCGTATAAACTTCCTGCATCATATTTTGCGTCTGCATCCTCTCTCCATAACCACAATTAAATCGTACAAACAATATATGTACATTCAATAATACCCCACATCAAAACTTATATACCAAATAATCCCATAGATTCAACAAGGAATTCATTGTGGTTAATTTTTATTAATATATTAGCAGCGCAATTACGTACATAAACGTGAATTGCTGAGGACTATATTGGCCTGTTTAACAGCAAACATCATAAGGTGTTGCACTTTTTTAAACAGGACAGGTTCAACTGAAGAAGGACTGAACGAATAAAATTAAATATAACATGAAAAAGAACAACCGAAAAACAGATAATTTCTGTAAGGAACAGCTTGTCGATTCTATAAATGCAGCCAATAAGAAGGGGTTCGTTAAGAATATAGTCGAGAATATTAAAGGAAAAAAGCCAATCCCCCCCCAGTCTGTCGTATCTTTTTAAAAGGTGCGGTAGGCCTTCCAAAGGGAAAGAGAATATGCACATCAAGGAAAATGCCCATTGGCCCATTATTAGTGACGCTTCACAACGGTTTAAAAAATCTCTGTTTTAAAGGAAAAAACGAGAACAGTTCAGGCTACAGATTGTGGTCTATATTATCCATCATCGTTTTAGGGATATAAATATAATTGACATTTAGCTGGAGTTAGTATACCCTACCTTAGAGTTTTAATCGACTCTCTGACAATTCACGGGCCGTTAATGGCCGCTCTTTACAGGGTTCAGGTTTGAATACTAGTATCTGGATGTTCTTCCTTTGATTTGGCATTGGGTTAAGCGGCAATTTTATTGCAGCGACAAAGCTCTTAATTTTGCCTTCATGGTGAAGGTAGAGTTATCAACGCCATCCGAGGAGATTCACATATGGCAACAGGTACAGTTAAATGGTTTAATGCAACAAAAGGTTACGGCTTCATTACTCCTGATCAAGGTGGAAGTGACGTTTTCGTTCATATCTCTGCATTACAACGCGCCGGCATTCAAACATTAAATGAAGGCCAAAAAGTTCGTTACGAATTGGCTACCAACAGAGGCAAAACTTCTGCTGAACAGTTAGAGTTAGTAGCTTAGTTCTACTTACTCTTCTAAACGAAAGATACCATAGAAGATACGCATTCGAGTGCTTAAGCGGGGGCCGTTTGTTTTCGCTTTTATAATATGCGTCAACAAATTTTAACCTACGTGCTTGACGGAATCTGCACTATATTTTCGTTTGCGCGTTGTTTTGGATCATTATGAATTCCTATGAAACACTTGCGCTGCCAAAAGAATTGCAGCAAACCGTTACTGTCACCGATGTTGAAACTGATGTAGATGCTGAAACTAATTCAGCTCCATCAGCTGCTCCTGCGCCTTCTTTAGCAGCCGATGTAGCTGATATTGCTCCTGTTGATACTGATATCGAAATCGCGAATGCTTTTGAAACATTTGATCTGCCTGCCAATTTAAAGCAGACCATTATTAAGGATTTAGGATTTAAAAACCCTACTCCCATTCAAAAACAGGCAATCCCTGTTGCATTGGCCGGAAGAGATGTTCTGGCTTCTGCTCAAACCGGAACCGGCAAAACCGCCGCGTTCTGTATCCCAATGATCGCTAAACTCATGCAAAGCCCTCGTGGCTCTCTCTTGATTCTCACACCAACGCGTGAACTTGCCGTACAGGTAGTCGCTGTTGTTAATGCACTTATCCGCAATGACAGAACGATAAAAACAGCCCTGTTAATTGGTGGTGAGCCTATGCCAAGACAGCTTCAGCAGCTTCGTCAACGTCCACGTATCGTTGTTGGTACACCTGGACGGGTCATCGACCATCTTGAGCGCGGCACCTATAAGGCACATGACGCTGATCTGATTCTCGATGAAACCGACCGTATGCTTGATATGGGTTTTGGCATTCAGCTTGATCAAATCTTGAAATTTGTTCCTAAAGACAGACAAACATTAATGTTCTCGGCAACCCTGCCACCAGCCATTGTTAAACTGGCTGATAAATACCTAAGCAATCCAGAGCGTATCGCAGTGGGTTCAACCACCGTGACGGCTACTAATATTAAACAAGAAGCTCTCCATATTCCTCAAGCCAAAAAATTGGATGAGTTGTTAAGGATACTTGATACTAATTCTGGTTCGGTGATCATCTTCGTTAAAACGAAACACGGGGCTGATAAACTTGCTGATAAATTATATCAATTACGTTTCTCCGCAAAAGCTATCCATGGTGACCTTCGCCAAAGCAGCCGTGATAAAGTGATCCGCGGATTCCGTGATAAATCATATCGCATTCTCGTAGCAACTGACGTTGCTGCAAGAGGGCTTGATATTCCACATATCGAAGTGGTTATCAACTACGACCTCCCACAATCCAGCGAAGATTATATCCACCGTGTGGGTCGTACTGCACGTGCAGGAAGTGATGGAATTGCTATCAGCTTTGTTTCGCCTGATGATTCACGCAAATGGAGAGATATCCAGATCATGCTTAATCCAGGTGAAAAACCACCTGCTGCTGCAAACAGAAATCAACGTGGCAACAGTGGTGGCGGTTCAAGAGGCAATAGCAGCCGTTCTAGTTTTGCTCCTCGCAGAGATAGGGACAGAGATTCTTATCAAGGCCGTAAAAGCTTTGGTGATGATCGTACCGACTCTAACCGCGAACCTCGCAGAGAATTTGATTCCGAGCGTCGTCCTTCTACTGGTGACGATCGCAGAGATTCTAACCGCGGACCTCGTAAAGAGTTTGATTCTGAGCGTCGCAGCAACTTCGGTGGTGAACGCCGTGATTCAAATCGTGGCCCTCGCAAAGAATTTGATTCTGAACGCCGCCCTAGCTTTGGTGACGATCGCAGGGATTCTAACCGTGGACCTCGTAAAGAGTTTGATCCTGAGCGTCGCACTAACCATGCAGGCGATGATCGCAGAGATTCTAATCGTGGTGGACCTCGTAAAGAATTCGATTCTGAACGTCGCAACAGCAACTTTAATGGCGAACGCCGCGATTCAAATCGCGGACCTCGCAAAGAGTTCGATCCTGAGCGTCGCAATCATAATGCAAGTGACGATCGCAGAGATTCTAATCGTGGTGGACCTCGTAAAGAATTTGATTCTGAGCGTCGCAACAGCAACTTTGGTGGTGAACGCCGTGATTCAAATCGCGGACCTCGCAGAGAGTTCGATACTGAACGTCGTAACGATTCTGGTGAATATGCAGGCGGCCCTAGGGATGCCAATGCAGCTCCGCAGAAACCGAAAACATTCTGGGGATTTGGTTCAAAAAAACCAAATGGTGCTAGTAAAAAACCAGATGGTGCACATAAAAAACCATTTAAATTTAAACAACATAGTCGTAACGATAATCCAAAACGTATCATGAACGACTAATCCAACGTCCGCTTATATCGCTTCATTGCGATGATCGTTATCGCAACGAGACAAATAAGCATCGGACAGATATGGGGCCATATTTCCTAAAAGGTTTAACCTTTCAGCAATATGGCCCTCACTATCCCAATAAAAGGTTGCATCGACCTCAATTAAAAGAGATGGGCGCTGACCACGAATTCGATATCCGCTTTTAATACGAGCACATCCAGCGAAAATAGCGGCAGACCTTTTTTGATCTCTAAACCACGCTCAACATCCCAATACTGTAAAACACCACTGGTAGTTAGCCTACTATAGATAAAGTCACCGTCAACCTAACCATCCGCCCTCTACGTTGCGGTTTACAGGATAGCAACGTTAGCCCTAAGGTGATAATGGCCAAAATGCACATGATATAATCGATCCCAATTCCCCATTCTCATTATTTCGAGTTTATGGTGAGAAAGCCAGGACGCCCTATGGCTCCGTATGCATTAGCCTGTTAGGGTGTTCCCACATCAAACTTATATTCGCCAGGTGTCATCGCACCGCAATCGCAAAAAACATTCCATTGCACTTTATAGCGCCCGGGAGTGTGGATGTTAACTTTGGTAAGGATCATCGTATCATCACCCTCTTTCCCATAAGGCTTGCCTACATTCACTTTATGGCCAGTAGGATCAAATACATCAAGGGTGCTTGAGTCGGGGAATATCTTGGTACTGAATTTTATTTCGACCACTTCCGGGGAGATTTCTACCACGCTTCCCACTTTGGGATTTGCTTTTTCAAGCATCGGACATGCCCAGGAACCCTGGGCTATCCCCACACAAAAAACAATAGATAAAATAGTCAGTAATTTTACCACAGAGGACGTCCTAAGGTTTTAGGAAAGAGATCATCAAAATACACATGTACCTGCGCACGAGCGCCAACATTATTTCCAGAATCATCATTCACAGGAATCATTGCCTCTAATCCTAACTGAATTATTTCCCCTGTAAAGATAATACCCGGATTAATGGTTCCTGTCGTACGGCCAGCATCTTCGCCATTGGTGGGAGTTTCTAATGCAAATTCCACCACAGGGATTGCCATACCAAGCAGTTTGGGCAGGCCTACATCCTTAACATGCTGCTGTAAATAGGGAAGGCTGTACTGCATCGTCATTCCCCATTCCAATACGCGAGGATTGCGCGTGCGTACAATTTCACCATCAAAGCTAACAGCAAAATTATCTGTCGGTACGGCATATCCGAGACTGCCCGTTAATGCCAGTGGCTTTAACAATGAGATATTATCAGGTAAATCACCGAAGCCTTTGCCAAAAAAGACAGCTGGAGTAAGCGTACTAAAGCGCTCTGCGCCTATTTTTTTTGCACCACTACCACCGATATCCCAGTCAAGGCCCAGGGACAGCATCGCTTCGTGTGGGGCATTTTTATAAAATACATATTTTGTCCCAACACCGATATTATCCCAACCAGCAACATGTCCTTCATCAACCCAGGCAGCTTCGACTGCCAGGCCAAGATTTTCTGTTATTCTTTTATTCAGCTCAACAGATGTTTCTGTACCCCATCTGGCTTTTTCACCCTCTTCCCCAGGCTCTTTAAAGCGGCTAACCAAAGGAAGGTTCATTTCATCTGATACACCAGGATCATCGACTGCCAGCGTTGCTGGAAATACCCGGTCTCCAACAATTGCATGCGCACACGCATCCTGTGCCGTTATAGCAACGACAGAAAGGGTCATCAACACTACTAAATTATATTTTTGCATACCATAAATCCTTAGGTTTCTTTAAAGCAGGGTACTCTACTGCAGTTCACTTCATAAGCCCATGCGACAAATTGTCGCATGGGCTTACATAGCTATTTCCACACGGATGGTTATGAACGATTTTTGAAATTCTGCGACATTTTGCCACACGCATTTTTCCTTAAAATAGTGTATTATGCCCGCATGAAATACCTTCACCCAACCCAGGAATCTTGCCGAAAGAACCTTAATCTGCTCTGGTGGCTGCGCATATTCGCAGTGTGCGGACAGGCGGGAGCTGTGCTGATGGTTACTCAGGTGTTGCATCTGCCTTTGGACACCCAGCCTTTGTGGTTCATTATCAGCGGGCTTACGGTATTTAATCTATTCACCGGCATCCGGATGAAAATGCGTTATCACGTGAGTGAGCTGGAATTTTTCTTGCAGCTTAGCATCGATATCACTGCCCTTTTCGGGTTGCTCTATTATTCTGGTGGCCCCTCTAATCCCTTTACATCCCTGTTTGTATTACAGGTGATTATTGCCGCTATTACATTGTCACCTTTATTGACCTGGCTTGCCGCAGCACTGGCCGTTGGATTCTATATCGTGCTGATGTTTGAACATGTCGACGTACCGTTCTCCCATCACCATGAGCTTGGGCAATTTTTTAATATGCATCTTTATGGAATGTTGTTTAGCTTTATGCTGCTGGCAATTTTAATCCCCTGGTTTGCTGCTAAAATGGCGACAACCATCCGCCGGCAAGATCAATTATTGCTTGATGCTGAACATATCGCTGCCCTTGGTACTTTAGCGACATCTGCTGCCCATGAACTAGGAAGCCCACTGGCTACCATGGCTATTATAGCCGGTGAATGTTTAGAGGAGGCATCAACCGATGAACAACGCCAGCGTGCCGAAGTGCTAGGCGACCAAATTAAACGCTGCAAATCCATTATTTCGCATATTGCCGCCTCCGCCGGATCAGCCCGAGCAATCTCAGGCAGACAAATGCCGCTTCAATTATTTCTAAAGGAAATAATTGATCAATTCACGCAACAGCGACAAACAATCGTGCATACATCGTATAATGGCCGGGTTCCTTCTCCCGTTATTGTGACAGAATATAGCCTGCAACAAGCTATTCTAAACCTGCTACATAATGCTGCAGATGCAACAACGGACCTTGTTTTGATTGAATGCACCTGGACCAACCAGCAGCTTAGTCTTTCTATCAGAGATCATGGCAGGGGGATTCCCGAAGCGATCATCAAAACACTTGGGCACCCTATTACCAGTACCAAACCTCACGGATTGGGGATGGGGCTTTATCTGGTGCAAACAGTAATGAACCGTTTTGACGGTCATTTTACCCTTTTTAATCATCCCGAAGGTGGTGCTGTTGCTTCTATTACCCTTCCTTTGAAAAGGCTTAGCGTATGAAAACAATATTGCTCGTCGATGATGATATGACTTTTTGCCAAACCCTAGAGCGCGCTTTATCTAAAAAAGGGTTTGAAGTGAAAGTGGCGCACCGTGCCGAAGAGGCACTATTTCTTACACGCGAATTTAATCCCGAATATGTACTTGTTGATTTAAAAATGCCCTCGCAATCTGGCCTTAACCTGATTCCGCAACTCATCGATATTGATCCTTATACCCGAATTGTCGTATTAACCGGATATGCTTCTATCACAACCGCTGTTGAAGCCATCAAACTCGGAGCTATCCATTATCTGGCCAAACCCGTTACCGTCGATGAAATCATCACAGCATTTGATAAAAAGGACGGCGACCCGGAAACGCCCATTGAGGAACAACTTCCAACGGTTCATCAATTAGCATCCGACTATATACGCAGTGTCCTTGAGCGCAACGGTGGCAATATTTCTGCCACAGCCAGGGAACTTAAAATGCACCGGCGGACGTTGCAGCGAAAACTGCAGAAACATTAAATTTTAGATGTTATACCCCTCGCGCTTCATTTGTGATATGTTGATGCCATCTGTTCATTCACTGTTTTCCCATGCAAACCACTTCAGCCAAACAACTCGATTTCAATCCCATCTTCCAAGACGCACTGACGCTGATGGAAGAAACCGGTACCAGCCTTTTTATTACCGGAAAAGCAGGAACCGGCAAATCAACCCTGCTTGATTATTTTCAAAAAAACAGCCAAAAAAATCATGTGGTCCTCGCACCGACGGGTGTAGCCGCCCTTAATGTAAAAGGTCAGACGATTCACCGTTTTTTTGGTTTCAGCATTGATATCACCCCTCAAAAAATTGCCGATAAAGAATTTAAGCCCCGCACAAAGAATATCTACAAGCAGCTCAAAACCATCATTATCGATGAAGTCTCCATGCTTCGCGCGGACCTAGTCGATTGCATCGATCTGTTTTTACGCATGTATGGGCCCAGCGCTATTCAACCTTTTGGTGGTGTCCAAATGATTTTTGTGGGAGATCTCTACCAGTTGCCACCAGTAGTAACCGCCCAGGAAACCCAAATCTTTTCAACCCTATACCAAACACCTTATTTTTTCAGTGCGCATGTATTTGCTCATTGCACGTTTAAGATTATTGAACTGGAAAAAATCTACCGTCAAAAAGACCAGATTTTTATCGACCTGCTCAACCGTATCCGCAATAACCATATTGAAGAAGGTGATCTTCAAAAGTTAAACTCACGGCTTAATATCCCTTCAGCACCTGAACATCATTTTATGATCAGCCTTACCTCCACCAACAAAAAGGCGGATGAAATTAATCAACTGCATCTGGAAAATCTCAAAGGCAAACCTTTACATTTTCAAGCAACCATCAAAGGTGATTTTGGAAAAGAATTTTATCCCACGGCCACCGAACTTCAATTTAAAATAAACGCACAAATCATGCTTCTGAATAACGATGCTGATGGCCGCTGGGTCAATGGCAGCATCGGTATCATTACTGATTTTGAACAAGACGAAGAAGGCAAACCCTACATACTGGTCAAATTGCAAGATGATGGCGGTTATGTTCAGGTGTATCCCTATAGCTGGGAAGTTTTCCGGTTTGCTCTTGCGGATAATATGATTATCTCCGAACCAGTCGGACAATTTATTCAATTTCCTTTCCGTTTAGCCTGGGCCGTTACCATTCATAAAAGCCAGGGTAAAACCTTTGACCATGTCATTATTGATATTGGCCGCGGCACATTTGCACCGGGGCAAATGTATGTAGCCCTCAGCCGCTGCACCTCCTTTGAAGGGATCGAACTTAAAACTCCTATTCTAAAACATCACATCCGTACCGATTCGCGCATTATTTCTTTTCTAAGTTACTATCAACATCAGCAAGCCGAAAAAGAATGTGCTGCCAACGATAAAGCAATCGCGATTAAACAAGCCATTCAAGAAAGTAGTGAATTAGAAATTATCTATCGTAAAAATGATGACACAACCTCTACCTATCTGGTTAAACCCATTTCAGTAGGAAGCCAGCAATATCTGGGTAAAATTTTTCCAGGAGTCGTAGCCTATTGCGGCCAGCATCAGGAAGAGCGAATGTTTAGGATCGATCGGATCATGGAGATTATTAAAAAGTAATCCCTATTCATTGCCACCTGTCTTCGTCAATGGGACACCCGAAACGAGGTTTTAGAGATCGATCAATTTTGCCTAACAACGATAAATCATTATTTGACATAATCATCTATCACTTACATTACTTTGGATATCAAATTGAGGACACGGCCTAGTTAGGTCAATGCTACCGTAAATCCTCAATCCAATCACATAATTTTTGTATTCCTTCGAGTAAATGCGGACAATATTCCTGGAGAAAATGGGATGGAAGTGGTGATCCCTTGCTGAATTTTTGAGCAGCCATGAGGGCTTTTTTGCCATCGAAATCAACATACGCCAAGCGCGCCGCCAAATGGGAGGCTGGCATTCCAAAGGCAGTTCCTGGTAATAAGGCAACACCCGTATCTTTTAAAATACGCTGACACAACGATACCGAATCGCTAATGGAAATATGCTCAAGCACCCGGCCGTAAGGGGTAAAATCGGGAAACAGATAAAATCCACCAAGTGGAGCATGCACCCACACTCCGGTATCTTGCAATCTCTGCGCACAATAATTACCCACCAGCGATAATATCCTTTGTTGAGCCTGGATATAATCGATAGTAGCATCCTGGATAGTATAAGCCGATTCAGCAGCTTTTTGAATAGGAGCTGGTGCACAAGAATAGGTTTCGGATGCGACTCCTAATAATGTTTCTTTTAACTCTTCTAAACCTTTAGGTACAATGGCGATACCCAAACGCCAGCCACCCGCCCCACACCATTTGGATAAACCAGACGTGATGATCGTACCTTCTCGGTAAAATAAAGCCAACGAGCGATGCTGTCCCTGATGATGGACAAAACCGTAAATTTCATCCGCAATCACCAGCACCTGATGTTTACGCAGCACATCCGATAAGGCTTCCAGTTCCGCCGCTGTATAGGCCATCCCACCTGGATTATCTGGATAATTTAGAATAACGATAGGCTGATACCCTGGCTGTTTCTTTTCTAAGGCAGCCTGTAACTGCTCAGGCACTATTTTCCAATGCTGTTTATAGGTTGTCATTATTCGCTGAAGTGGGTGCCCCAATAATTGCGCCTGCGGTTCATACGAAACCCAAGAAGGTGTTGGCACAAATATTTCAGCGTTGACAAAACTGGCCATAATCGCATAAATCAAAATTTTTGAACCGGTTCCTACGATCACCTGATCCCGATGAATATTAAAGCCGTTTAATTCGCTGTGAAACGCTGCAACTTGATCTCGTAAGGTAACCGATCCTTGAACAGGCGTGTAATCATGAATCCATGAATATTTGCTTAGCGCATCCAAAACATGAGCTGGCGGAGGAAACGGGGACTGACCAAAACCAAATTTATAGACTTTATTGCCCGCAGATTCCAACAACCGCGATTGTTCATTAATCAATAATGTCTGCGATTTAGAGACGTGTTTGAGTGAATGTAACTGCATAAACATTACCTATTAGAAAAAATCATGATTCATGTGTTTAACTAACGCCTTTGCTATCACCTCAGCACCCTGAATCGTGGGATGAAGACCATCAAGTTGCATCATACCAGGTTTACGGTATATGTCTTTTAGCAGAAACGGGTAGAGGGGAATATCATATTTGTTCGCAAGTGTCGTATAAATGCCATTAAATTCTTTTACATAACGCTCGCCTAAATTCATCGGGGCGGAAACCGCCGTAAGCACTATTTTAATATGATGTGATTTGCTGACACTCACAATTGCATCGAGATTCTGTCGCGTTATTTCAGGAGAAATCCCCCTTAACATATCATTCCCACCCAAGGCAATCACAATGATGTCAGGATGATAGCGATTTAAAGTCCATTCAATCCTGCTGCGACCACCACTGGTAGTATCCCCAGAAATCCCACCATTCATGACAGTGATTGCCTTGCCCTCTTCGTGCCAGAGCTTTTCCATCTTGACCGAAATCGTCTCCGTCGCGGGCAAACCATAACCAGCTATAATACTGTCGCCAAACAATAAAACGGTTGTTGCAGGAGCCGCCATAGCGTGTGATACTGGTAGGAAGTATACTAACCAGAGGGCTATGATGGATACGAATGAAAATAACGCGCTAGTTCTCAAAGACATCTCACTCTCCCTAAGGGGGCCTGAAGGTTTGCTTCCCATCCTACATCAAATTAATCTTGAGGTACACCGCGGAGAAACCGTTAGTATTGTGGGGCCATCCGGTAGCGGCAAAACCACCTTGATGATGGTCATTGCTGGCGTTGAAAAAGCAAGCTCAGGCACTATCCACGTCGCCGGGCGCGATATAACCCAGTATAATGAAGACCAATTGGCGTTGTTTCGCCGAAACCAAATTGGTATTGTCTTCCAGAATTTTCATTTGATTCCTACCATGACAGCATTAGAAAATGTCGCTATTGCGTTAGCCTTTTCAGGAGACAAGCAGGCTAACGTTAAATCAACACACATGCTTGAAAAAGTCAGTCTTGCGCATCGGCTTCACCATTACCCGTCACAACTCTCCGGGGGCGAACAGCAACGCGTTGCATTGGCAAGGGCCATGGTAATCGAACCGACGCTACTGCTCGCCGACGAACCTACCGGCAGCCTTGATACAGAAACCGGACATCATATTATTGATTTGTTACTCGACCTTAAGCAGCAATCCGGCACTACCTTAATTATGATTACCCACGATAACCAACTGGCTCAACGTACATCACGATCCCTTATCATGCAGGATGGTCAACTCCATGAAGTTCACTAGCATTCATATCAGCACTCCTGCCAAACTTGCCTGGCATGAAATACGGTATGGATGGCGACATTTTGGAGTATTTCTGATTTGCCTGGTCATGGGGATGACGGCCCTGACTGCTGTGGGTTCACTGAATAAGGCCATTCATGAAGCATTGAGCCAACAGGCACACGCATTACTCGGAGGCGATATCGACATCAGCCTCAGCAGCAACGAAGCGACTCCCGAACAAGTAACGTTCTTTAAACGCTACGGACATGTTTCCCACGTCACCACATTAAGAGGCATGATCTGGCACAACGATCAATCGGTATTGGTTGAAATAAAAGCCATTGATTCCTCATACCCACTGGTTGGTGAATTAGCTTTTTTGCCTGCTGCCGTTTCTGCCGATACGCTTCTGCGTTCAAATTCAGTAGCGGTAGATCCAGAATTGCTTGAAGAAACAGGCATTCAGATAGGCCAAACCATTACCCTGGGAAAACAAAATTATACTATTTACGCCACAATCGCAAAGGAACCAGACCGTGTTGTTCATCTCTTTAGCTTAGGACCTAGAGTCATGATGTCACAGCAGGCTCTTAGCCTTTCGGGTTTGGCAGGACCTTACAGTTTAATTCGCCATCATTACCGAATTGCCTTTGATCCTAACCACACAAGTGCTGTTTTTTTGAATGATTTAAAGAAGGCCTATCCCACGACGCCTTGGCAGATTGAAAGGGATGTTGATGGCAATCCATTCATTAATAGTTTTATCAATCAATTGTCACTTTTTCTGGAGCTGGCTGCCCTTGCTACCCTTTTAATCGGTGGCATCGGTATTGGCAGCAATGCGCGTTCATACCTTGAGCAACAAGCGCACACGATCGCCATCTACAAAACAGTGGGCGCAACCCGCTGGGTACTCTTGACCCTATTTACTCTGATCATCTCGGTGCTCACCTGTATTGGAAGTGTGATCGGGATTGCCTGCGCCTGGGGAACCATCCTTCTGTGCCAACCTTTTCTTACAGCATGGATTCCAGCACTCGGTAATGCTCCATTATTTTATCCTTCATCAGCGCTTCTTGCTTTTACTTATAGCTTGTTGATTGTTTATATCTTCAGTTTACCTCCCTTGTTACTAGCCCTTGATATTCAACCGTCTCTTCTATTTAGGAATGGGCGTGCGCTTTTGCCTTTGGTTTTTTCTAAAACAATATGGAGCATGGAAGCGTTATTGATTACATTATTGATCGTGATCCTGATTTATACCTCAGGTGACCCTGACTTTATTTGTGGAGCCATCCTGGTTGCCATGATTGGGTTTGCGGTGTTTGGCATAAGTGCCTATGTCTTTAAATTAATGGCTAGGCACCTTTCCTCCAACCGACCGTGGCTACAACTGGCCCTTGCCAATCTTTATCGCCCGGGTTCTACCACCACTACTGTGATCTTTGCCATCGGCATTAGCCTCAGTGTCTTTATCTCGCTCACCTTAACGGAAGCAAATTTTCAATATCACATTACCTCGGTCATGGAAAAACAGGCTCCTTCTTTATTTTTCATTGATATCCAACAGGATCAACGCAACCCTTTTTACGCTAGGCTAGCTAAATCCGCTTCATCGGATCATATCATGATGCTACCCATCATTCGTGGACGTATTGTGAAGCTAAACGGCAACGTGGTTAAACCCGAAAATGTCAGTGACGATGTACGGTGGGCCATTCAGGGCGATCGCGGTTTTAGCTATAGCACTTCCCTTTTGCCCAATTCACATATTAGCAGCGGCACATGGTGGCCTGAGGATTATAAGGGAAAACCCCTGGTTTCGATTGACGATCGCTTCCTTAAAGGCATGAACCTAACCATAGGTGACACAGTAACTATCAATATTTTAGGACAGGAAATAACGGCCACCATCGCCAATGCCAGGCATATTGATTACAGCACGTTTCAAATTAATTTTGCCATGATGTTTTCACCCGGTGTCTTGGAAGCATTTCCAGCAACATCCATTGCCACCGTCATTTTGGATACGAAACAGAATCCCAGCTTGGAAACAAATCTGGTTCGCAGCCTTGCCCATGAATTTCCGAATATCACCTCTATCCGTACATCACAGGCTATTGAGCGTATCAAAGAGATTATTCACTCTATCGCCATGGCCATGCGAGTAGCCATTATTACCAGTATGATAGCTGGCATTCTGGTTTTGAGCTCGTGTTTAAGAGCATTACTTAACCAACGCATCTATGATACCGCCATTCTTAAAGTGGTAGGCGCATCACGAAGAGATATCCTAAAAACCTATTTAAGCGAATGGATTTTACTGGGAGCAGTTACCACCTTGATCGCAAGTATCATTGGCACACTTGGCGCCTGGTTGATTATGATGCGTTTTCCAGGTCAGGTCTTTTCTATCATGCCTGGACTAACATTAGCTGTTATTCTGGCTGCCATGGGGCTCATTATTTTCATTGGATATATCGGAAACAGCCAGGTTTTCCGGGTCAAACCAGCATCATTATTGCGGAATGAATAATCATATTTTCTTGAATTCCAATAACGTGCTCATCTCACAAAACCCTTTATTTATATAGCTTAACAGCTCTCTAAGGCCTGGTTCCAATATTTCCTATTGACACACTAGGGTTTATATCCTATTAAATGCATATAGAATATTTCCTATTGACATACTAGGGATTATACCCTATAAAAGATGTAGAGATTTATTTTTAACACGGAGACCCTTTATGAAATACACGTTTTTAATCAGCTCTGCACTCGGCCTTGCACTCGCTGCCAATACTGGACATGCGGAAAACTATTCTGTAGATCAGCGGATCAATACTCTAGAACAAGAGATTTCTTTGCTCAAACGGCAGCAAGAAGTTGAAAAAGAAAAAGCTGATTCAGATAAGGAAAAAGCAGCCAAAACAGAGTTAGGGAAAAAAGGCCTTTCTATTACATCTCCAGACGGAAAATATGGCCTTAGCCTGGGTACTAACATCCAGCTGGATGCCCGTCACTTTATTAATGACCAAGATAAAAATGGTAAAGATGATATTCTATCCAGGCAGATTCGCCCGATCCTTGAAGGAAAAGCAGGCAACGCCTCCTTTCGATTCGTGCCAGATTTTGCCGGCGGTACTACCCGTGTTTTAGATGCGCATGTGGATTATAAATTTGCTGATCCATTTAAAGTTCGCGTAGGAAAATTTAAACCACCGATTGGCTTAGAACGCTTGCAATCACCCGTTGATATGTTCTTCATGGAACCTGGCCACCCTACAAACCTGGTACCAAACCGTGATTATGGTATTCAATTATACGGAGAGGCAATCCCTAACCTGGTTGATTATCAGTTAGCTATTATGAATGGAAACGGTGACCAGGGAAATACAGATGGCGATGACGACAATAAAAAAGATATTGATGCCCGGATTTTCAGCACCCCGTTCCGTACTTCCGATATCCCATCCCTGCAAGGATTAGGCGTAGGAGTTGGCGGTGGTTATGGTAAACGCGTCGGCACGCCTACTAAAACCATTTTAGGTGACTATAAAACTCCTGGACAATTATCCTTCTTTAAATACCGTACTGGAACTCTAGCCAGCGACACAACGTACGCAAGCGGAACCCAGTGGCGGTTATCTCCTCAAGCCTACTGGTATTCAGGCAATAAAGGCCTACTTGCTGAGTATGTGATATCAACTCAGGATGTAACACGCAGCACATCAACAGCAACATTGCACAATTCAGCCTGGCAGGTTGTGGGATCCTATGTCATTACCGGAGAAGATGTAACCTATAAAGGCAGTGTAAAACCGTATCAGGATTTTGATATACGCACTGGTGGCATAGGTGCTTGGGAAGTAGTCGCCCGTGTTGGACAAACCAACGTGGATGATGATGCTTTCCCATTTTTTGCTGACCCAGCCAAAGCAGCCAGACTTGCAACATCTGCAGGAACCGGGTTAAACTGGTATCTATCTGAAAATCTGAAAATGATGGTGGATTACGATTATACTAAGTTTGATGGTGGCAAAGCAGGCAATGATGATAGGGATGCCGAGCAAGCATTAGTCTCACGTCTTCAATTCAGAATGTAGTACCTAACTTATTTGTTATCTTAATAAAGGAGAATACCATGAATATTTTTAAGAAAATCATTTTAACCGGTTTAGTGGGACTTGCTCTAATCCCCGCAACCACTTTTGCTAAAAACATAGAATTGCTGAATGTATCTTATGACCCTACGCGTGAGCTATACGATGATTATAACGCATTGTTCACACGATTCTGGAAAGCCAAAACAGGGGATAATGTGGTAATCAAACAATCACACGGCGGATCGGGTAAGCAGGCTCGTTCCGTGATTGATGGCCTTCCTGCCGATGTCGTAACATTAGCGCTTGCTTATGATATTGATTCTATCGCCAGCAAAGGACAATTATTATCACCTGAGTGGCAGAAGAAACTTCCAAACAACAGCTCGCCTTATTCATCAACCATTGTGATGCTGGTACGTAAAGGCAACCCCAAACATATTCGGGATTGGAATGATCTGGTTCGCCCAGGCGTTCAAGTGATTACCCCGAATCCAAAAACATCGGGTGGTGCTCGCTGGAATTATTTAGCTGCCTATGCTTATGCGTTGAAACAATCCGGCAACGACAAAACCAAAGCGAATGCATTTATGAAACAGCTTTATAAAAATGTTCCGGTTTTGGATACGGGAGCCAGAGGCGCAACCACGACCTTCGTACAACGTGGAATTGGTGACGTGCTGATTGCTTGGGAAAATGAAGCTTATCTTGCCATCAATGAAATTGGCAAAGATAAATTTGATATCATCATCCCATCTCTTTCTATTTTAGCAGAACCCCCTGTTGCTGTAGTAGATAAAGTTGCTAACAAAAAAGGAAATTTTGAAGTTGCCAAAGAATATCTGAATTACCTTTACAGTAACGAGGCACAGAAAATCATTGCCAAGCATTATTTCCGCCCTAGTAATCCTGAGATTGCCAAACAATTTGCAAGCAGATTCCCTAAAATTAATTTGATCACCATCAATGATTTTGGCGGATGGAAAAATGCCCAGAAAGAATTCTTTGATGATGGCGGTTCTTTTGACCAGATCTATTTGAAGTAATGTGCTGTCCTCCAAAAAGCCCAATTCATCGAAAGTGAATTGGGCTTTTTTTATGTATTCTTGATTCAAAGACAACCAACTTGATTAAAAGCAGAGAGCTCATCCGCTTCATTTCATAGACTTCTCGTAGCCAAATGTGTATTATTAACCTCTAACCGTCTTAGAAACTGGGATTACAGGCTTATGCGCAGCGAACACCTGACTTTATGCGAATCAATTGACCATTCATTACGTATCATACGGAGGTCACTTTGACGTTGAGCGCGCAACCAAGAGATTAAGTGAACTTAACCAACAGGCAGAAAACCCTCAATTATGGGATAATCCTGAAAAAGCCCAGAAAATCCTCAAGGAGCGCACCAGCCTTGAAAATGGTTTACAGCAATATCATGATTTTGTTCAACAGTATGATGATGCCAAAACCCTGTATACATTAGGTGAAGAAGCAAACGATCCACCGTCTGTCCTTGAAGCGGCCCAACTACTGGAAGAACTCAAAAAACATTTAAAACTCGCTGAAATCGAGTGTATTTTTTCTGGTGAGGCTGACAGCAATAATTGCTTTTTGGAAATCCATGCAGGAGCCGGTGGTACCGATTCTCAGGATTGGGCATTGATGATGATGCGCATGTATGTGCGCTGGGCAGAGCGGCATCGATTCAAAACCGAAATACTAGATGAGCAACCAGGTGAAGAAGCAGGCATCAAGTCGGCAACCATCCGTATCAATGGTCATAATGCGTATGGATGGGCCAAAACTGAAAGCGGGGTCCATCGCTTAGTTCGCATTTCGCCTTTTAATAGTCAAGGTAAGCGTCAAACCAGTTTTGCCAGCGCCTGGGTCTATCCAGAAATAGACGACTCCATCGATATTGTGATTGAAGATAAAGACTTACGCATTGATACATTTCGTTCATCTGGAGCTGGCGGACAGCATGTCAACACCACGGATAGTGCTGTGCGCATAACCCACCTTCCGACTAACATCGTGGCCCAGTGCCAGAATAACCGCTCTCAGCATCGCAACCGCGATGAGGCCATGGCCATGCTGCGTTCGCGTCTTTACGAGCGCGAACTGCAACAACGGCAAGCCCAAGTCAACGCATTAAATGCTTCCAAAACAGATAATGCCTGGGGACATCAAATTCGCTCCTATGTTCTGCACCCGTATCAATTGGTAAAAGACTTGCGTACCTCACATGAAACTGGCAACATTCAAGATGTACTTGATGGCAACCTCGACGCTTTCATTACTGCCAGCCTGACAGCACAGCTTGAGGGAAAAACACTGACTCCAACGGATGAAACCGATGACTAAACCCATCATTGATATTGTTGCTCCTTCCATGCCTTGTGAACCAGACATTGTACGTCAATGTCTGCACATGATTGAAAGCTGGGGGTTTACCCCACGCTACACAATCGCAGAAGACAGCCCTCAATCACCGCTTGGTTTTTACAGCGAAACCATCCGTTTCCAACAACTCAGTGATGCAATTTATGCCGAAGATTCCGATATAATATGGGCTTTGCGCGGTGGATATGGATTATCACCCTTTGCAGATAAACTCTGCCAGATTCCCACGCCCAAACGAAAAAAAACCTTTATCGGCTTTAGCGACAATACTGCTTTGCATGTCATTGCCACCCAACAATGGAATTGGCAAACGGTTCATGGGCCGGTCTTGTTTCAAGCAGCAACAAACCTCGTTACCGAAAGCATTTTAGGACAATTATCTGCGCTTCTTAGAGGTGATTTAGTTGAAACAGTGATTCCGGCCTTAGCATTGAACGAAGCGGCTCAGACTAAACGTTCTATCCACACAACAGTAACGGGCGGCAATTTATCCCTTTTGCAAACGTCCATCGGCACTGCCTGGCACGTTAATTGCCAACATAAAATACTCTTTATCGAAGAGGTTAATGAAACAGGATACCGCATTGACCGCATTCTTCATCACCTTCGCCAGTCTGGAATTTTTGAAGGTTGCCAGGCACTCCTGGTGGGTGATATCGATAAATCATCCGACCGCACAGGCGAGGATCTGGCTCCTTACGTAATCGACACATGGGCGCAGCATTTGCCTTTTCCTGTCATCCGGCTTCCAGGTTTTGGTCACGGAAAGGAAAACGGATTACTGCCTTTCAATCGCCCATGCACACTTTCGCTTGGTGAAACACCTACACTAACATGCCTTTTTCAGTAAGGCTTCCTGTCATAAGATAATCGATATAACTCCCCTGGAACAATCGCAATCCATACCTTTTTCCGAGTTCAACCATCATGGCATTTTGGCAATGCCCCATAATTAACCGATTGGGATTACATTCTTCTATCGCTTTGATTAATGCTTCACTGTTGCGATCCAACAAAATACGTGCCTGTTCACTGGTTGCCGATAATTTGATCAAATCAAAGCCTAATTGTTTCGGTTGGATAAAAGGCAGACTCTGTATATCAACACCATCCAAACAGGTGCGGTATCCTTTTTCCTGTGCTCTTTTTTTAGCTTCCACGCCTACCGTCCAGTCTGATAATAAATCCTGTAATGATAATTCAATAATCACAGATCGCCTTTTGGCTGGCAATATGACATGTTGAAGCCGCTCAAAATCAGATCCTAAAATGGTAGTAAGCCGTAAATTAAAACTGACGGGGTGTTGAAGATAAATAATCGAACGTGACAGCACGGTGCGAATCAGATAATGATCTAATAATGGAGTTAATCGGCTTTTCAAATACCCGATATCCCCGGCTTGATCATCTCTGCGCAGGAGCTTAATCACCCAATCTATATCAATCGATAATTCTTCAAATACATGCGATGGCTTACCTGATTGAGAAATAATACAGGCAGGCTGCCTTGAGACTGCACGGCTTAAATCAATGCTTTCCAAATCGTTGATTAGCGCCTGGAAAGGATCGATATCTTTATTTTTGCCAATAACCGTCACGTTGGATTTCTGAAATGAAGCAACGTCTTCTGCTTTGGTTACCGTTATTTTATGGCACATTGAAACAAAAAGCGGATATTGGTAAGACAAATCATAAAAATAACAGAATTCAGGATTGTCACTGCCATTTTCAAAATAGGTCAAGGAATCTTCCGCAAATAAATAACGCAACTGGAACATTGCTTTATGAAGGAGCTCTTCTTCGCAGTCACTTACCACACAGCAAACGTCCCCTCCAGCAAGGGGAAAAATGGCACCATCTATTTTTTTAAGAATATCCAACAGTATATTGAGAGCAATCCGCAATTGATAATCGCTGCGAAAAACATCATCTAATTTTGATAAATTAAAGATGATGCCATGGCAGGCATCTTCTTGCCCCTCAAGACACCGCACCATCTCCAGCAGTTTTGAATCAGCAGCTTGCTCGACCAGAATCATATATATTGAATAAAAAAATAAGAGCACCGTACGGTGCTCTTATACCAAATATACGAACGAGAAGAAAGACTTCTGTTCACCTTATTTTTTGCCAGTTGCTAAAACTTTCAATTTTTCAGCAAGACGGCTTATTTTACGAGAAGCTGTACGCTTATGCATAATACCGCTATTAGCGCCTCTGACCGTTTCAGATTGAGCTTTAATGAACGCTTCCTGCGCTTCTTTAACATTGCCGTTAGCAATCGCTTCCTGAGCTTTCTTTAAAAAGGTACGAACGCGCTTACGACGATCATTGTTAATTTCGGTACGACGCTCGATTTGACGGGTTTTTTTCTTTGCAGACGATGTATTAGCCATGTGTTTTCCTACATTTCAAAACATGAAGAGTGGGCTAATCTACCCTAATTCTTCCTATTGGTCAAGGGGCTTTGGTTATAAATATCTATCTTAGGATGCTTTATCTTCGCCCCCTCCTCTCATCAGCGGTGGGGAATAAGGAGTGCTGCACTTCCTTCTACCACCCTCCGCGCGGAAGCGGGTCAGATTCATGCCCTCTTTGGCATGAATCTGGGGTGGTGGGAAGGACACCCGTTTTTTACTTCGTCTTTTTCTTGCGAACCACTTTCTTCTTAGGCGCCGATTGCTTCGTTTCGATAAGCAACAATGCCTGCTCAAGGGTAATCTGTTCTGGACCAGTATTCTTAGGAAGCGTGATATTATCACCATTATATTTGATATAAGGGCCGTAACGTCCCTTATACACAGCGATATCTTCCAGGGAATCAGGATGTTTACCAATAACACGCAACGGCTCAGCCTTCCCTCCCGCTCCGCCTTTGGCCGATTCGGCAATCAAGTCTACGGCACGGTTAATACCAACAGTCAATACATCATCGGTCTTAAGAGTCACATATTTGCTGTCATGCTGGAGATATGGCCCAAAGCGACCGATACCTGCAACAATTTTTTTACCTGTTTCTGGATGGGTTCCCACCTCTCTGGGGAGTGATAACACAGCAAGAGCCGTGGCCAGATCAATAGAATCAGGAGAATAGCCTTTAGGCAATGATACCCTTTTAGGTTTTGCTTTTTCTTTATCTTTGCTCTTGAGTGCTTCACCTACTTGCAAATAATGACCATAAGGTCCCTTCCTTACCGTTACATCCATACCGGTAGCAGGATCCTTGCCAATCAAGCGTGGCCCCTCAAGCAAGGATTGGGCTCCAGCTCCGCCTTGCTCACCCTCTTCAGAAGTATGTCCCTGGAGAGGTCGGGTATTATTGCATTCAGGATAATTGTTGCACCCGAGAAAAGCGCCAAATTTGCCAATGCGTAAATGTAACTCACCTTTGTTACAGACAGGACAATGACGATCATAGCTGCCATCTTCTTTCTTTTGAAATAGATGCGGCGTCAATTTTTCATTGAGGACATCTAATATCTCTGTCAAATCATGCCCCTGCACTTCATCAATCGTGCCTTTAAAGGGCTTCCAAAAACCACGGAGCACTTCTTTCCAGGCCATTTCACCGGCTGAAATATCATCAAGGGCGTTTTCAAGTTCGGCCGTGAAATTATATTCCACATAAGGACCAAAATACGATTTCAAAAATGCGGTGACCAACCTTCCCCTTTCTTCTGGAATAAACCGGCGTTTATCCAACACCACATACTCACGATCCTGGAGCACCGAAATGATCGAAGCATACGTCGATGGACGGCCAATTCCTAATTCTTCCATTTTTTTGACCAATCCAGCCTCACTGTAACGTCCTGGCGGCTGGGTAAAATGCTGATCCTTAAGCCAATCCTGCACATTGACATCATCGTTGAGATGAAGTGGTGGCAGGAGTGCATCCTGCTCATCTTTGCTATCATCCTCCTGGCCTTCTTGATACAGAGCCAAGAATCCATCAAACGCGATGGTTGTACCGACCGCTTTAAGGACCGCCTTACCCTGTTTATCATTCATCAATACGATAACCTGATCCATCACGGCAGATTGCATCTGGCTGGCAACCATGCGATTCCATATTAATTCATAAAGTTTATATTGAGCATCATCCAGATAGGTAGCGACCTCCTTAGGTTTGCGCGTTACATCGGTAGGCCTGATTGCTTCGTGCGCCTCTTGGGCATTTTTAGCTTTGGTTTTATAAATCCTGGGTTCTGCAGGAACATATGATTTTCCAAATTCTTGCAAAACCATTGTTCTCGTCGCATCAATGGCTTCTTTAGAAACCGTCACTCCATCGGTACGCATGTAGGTGATAAGGCCGGTTGCTTCACCGTCCATATCAATACCTTCATACAACCGCTGGGCAAGCTGCATAGTCCGCGAAGCGCCAAAACCGAGCTTCTTAGATGCTTCCTGTTGAAGCGTTGCTGTGGTAAAAGGTGGTGGCGGATTACGACGCAGTTGTTTCTTTTCGATATCACTAACCGTAAACTGGCAACCCTCTAATACCGCTAAAGCCTTTGTGGCAGAAGCCTCATCCGTGAAGGTAAATTTTTCGACTTTCTCGCCTTGAAGCGTGGCAAGGCTGGCTGTAAATTCTTTACCGTCCTTGGTCGTCAATAACGCTTTGATGGTCCAATATTCTTGCGTTATAAACTGCTCTATCTCCTCCTCGCGTTCGACAATTAAACGTAACGCAACCGATTGAACACGACCTGCCGATTTACTGCCAGGAAGTTTCTTCCACAATACGGGCGATAAATTAAATCCCACCAAATAATCGAGCGCTCTACGCGCCTGTTGAGCATTGACCAGATCCATATCAATGTCACGTGGCTGCTTGATAGCTTGGAGAATAGCCGATTTCGTAATTTCGTTGAACGAGATACGCTTCACATCAACACCCGCTTTAAGTGCTTTGTGCTGCTTGAGCACCTCTACTACGTGCCAGGCAATGGCCTCCCCTTCGCGGTCAGGGTCAGTTGCCAGATAGACTGTGTCAGCATTTTTGACCGCTTTTTCGATGGCAGCAATATGTTTATGGGATTGAGAACTCACCTCATAATCCATGGCAAAATCATCATCTGGCCTTACAGAGCCATCCTTGGAAGGCAAATCACGGACGTGACCAAAGGATGCTAGAACCTGATAATCTTTACCTAGATACCGGTTTATTGTCTTTGATTTGGCTGGTGATTCCACCACTACCACTGCGCTCATAGCAATCCTTTCTTTTTATAACGTTTTTTGGTTATAACCTAAATCCATTGATAGATCGTTACTTCCTGTTTAATAAACTCTTGAGATAGTTCCTCCAATGTGCCGCTCAACCTCACCGAGCAGCTCAAGTTCAGCCAAAGCTGACATGATTCGCTCACAAGGCTCTTCGATTAAATCCATAAGATTGTCGACCGCAATCGGAGTTTGGTTTAAGTTCTGTATAATTTTTATATGGATGTTGTCAACGTCCGATTGCATTTTGGGATGATTATCTTCATCTTCTTTAACAAATGTGTCATTCTTCGCAGGAGCAATATAACCTGGTATCATCATCAATACGTCACTAGCGTTCTCCACCAGGATTGCCCCCTCTTTAAGCAGTGAATTAGGGCCTTTAGAACGAAGATCCAGCGGAAAACCAGGGACCGCATAAACCTCACGCCCCTGTTCAAGCGCATATCTTGCTGTAATTAATGATCCAGATGCCATGGCGGCTTCAATGACCACAACTCCAAACGATAAACCCGAAATAATCCGGTTTCTTCTTGGAAAAAAATTCGCTAACGGTTTTGTTCCCAACGGCATTTCACTTACAATCAGACCCTGAAGGGCAATGGCATCATACAATGATTTATTTTCAGGCGGATAAATATAATCAAGCCCGCCAGCCACGACGGCAATAGTGCCATTTTCAAGTGACCCTTTATGCGCAGCAGTATCAATTCCCCGCGCCAAGCCCGATACGCAGACAAACCCAGCCGCACTCAATTCATACGCCATTTGTTTTGCTAAGGTCATGGCTGCATGTGATGCGCCTCTGGTTCCAACGATTGCTAAAGCTTCCCTGTTTAGTAAGGCACTATTCCCCAAGCAGCGTATAAAAGGCGGGTGGTATGTAATCTGTCTTAATTTATAGGGATAAAGCGCCTCATACCAGCCAAGAACGGCGATATGACGCTGTCGACATTGTTCATATTCCTGTTGTGCGTGAATAAGATAGGTTTGAAAACTGGATGCCATGCCCTTGGCTGCTTTTCCAGATGCAGATTGCTTGAAAAACTCAAAGGCCTCTTTAGCCGTTGGTATATGTTCTACTAACTGATAAAAAGTTTGAGGGCCAATCCCGGGAACCCGTGCCAAGGCCATCCAGGAAATTTTCTGTTCCTCATTAAACATCGCATTATCGATTTGCTCCACCTATCACTCCTTTCGTACAAACCTTTAGGTTTGATCCTGCTGTTGCTTATCTGCATCAAATGCCTGGATCGGTTTTTCCTCTCCACGAATTAAACGCACAATGTTGTCACGGTGGGCATAAATGACAATCATTCCCATGAACATAAATACAAATGCCTGTACGCCAGACGAACTGAAAATAAAGGCAAAAAACGGAACCAAAAAAACCATCGCAATTGATGCGATAGAAACGATATTAGTCGCTTTAAACACAGCGCCCCAAATAATGGCAGCAAAAATAACGGCTGGAAAATAAGCTGAAGCATACACACCAATGGTGGTAGCCACTCCTTTTCCTCCCCTGAAGCCCATGAAAATCGAATAGATATGCCCAACAACAACAGACAACCCGATCCACAATCCCATCGTGTCGCCTAAATAGTGCCTGGCAATTAAAACCGGAATAATCCCTTTAATGGCATCTGCCACCAATACAGCTGCTGCCATCGATTTCTTTGCATTGCGATAGACATTAGTAGCACCTATATTCCCTGACCCTAACGTGCGTATATCCTGATTTTTTCCAAATTTCATAAAGAGGTACCCCGTGGGAATCGACCCAATGACATACCCTGCTAACAAATACAGTCCTTTCATTAATATAGAAACCATAGCATCCCTTTTTGTTTCACACCGCATTCACGCCATTTCAAGTAGGATAAAACGAATTATCAAATTTACAACTGTTTATTTGTTAGATGACAACACTATTTTAAGCTTGTTATGTCAGCATTTCTATGTCACAAATAAGCCAACTTTTATTGCTTGAATGTACGGTACATGATTCGTAGTTCCTTATTATTTCCTTATTCAGATCAACGTGATTTTCTTGATCACCTCCAGTCCGTACTTGATACAACACAAGCAAACAATCAGCGTTTGACACTAGTTAATATTCATTTAGCCAACTCACCGCTTGTCGCTGAATTTTATGGTATTGAGACCATCAATACATTATTAGACGAACTCTGTGTTAAATTAAAAGGCCTTCAAAAATATGGCGAGCCTGTTTATAAACTTCAGATTGATCAATTAGCTGTCTGTCTTCTCAATTATACGCCTGCAGAAATCGAAGAATATTGCACGATGATCCACGAATTCATCCATCATTCGCCCGTATTTGTGGGGGATAATGATAAAAGCTGCATTTATTTTGTGGTCTCTCTGGGCACTGCCGATTTCCCCAGTGATGCGCAAACAGTTCCCGATTTAATCATACGTTCGTATTTTGCCTGCTCGTATGTCCAGAAAATTCCCGATAGTGATTGGTTTCATTATAGCGGTTTAAAAGATATTAAAGAGCGGCACAAACAACTCATGCTACGTGCCAACCATTTGCAGACAGCCTTAAAAGAAAAACACTTCAGGCTTGCCTATCAACCCATTATTAACAGCATCACCGGCAAGAAGCCAGATTAATGAATGCCTGCTTCGTCTGGGTCGATGTCAATGGCAATATTACCTCAGCATGGCCCTGTATTGAAGCCGCAGAGGAGCTTGGATTGATGGGGGATGTCGATAATCAGGTTCTGGAACTGGTTGCAAAAGAGCTTCATCGTTCTCCAACGGTCTCTTTAGCGTTTAACATTTCGGGACGTACGATTGACAATCCTAAATGGTTAATCAAAGCAAAAGAACTCATCGGTGACCCTGCTGTTGCATCAAGAGCCGTCGTAGAAATCACAGAGACAGCCGTTCAACATGACTTGAAGCGTTCGATCAGCTTTGTATCCTCACTTCAGGAAATAGGCTGCCGCGTTGCCCTTGATGATTTTGGAACCGGCTATACATCATTTAGGCAATTACGATCGCTGCCTATCGATATCGTTAAAATTGACGGATCATTCATCCGTGATATTGCCTCCAGCCATGATAATCGTTTATTTGTTAAAACTCTTTTGCGCTTAATCGAAGGATTTGGGTTGACTGCTGTGGCTGAATATGTTGAAAATGGTGAGATTGCAAAATTACTGATGGATTTTGGCGTTCCCTATTTCCAAGGTAATTACTTTTCAGCTGCCGTTAATTTTCGCCCCTGGATGGACCAGGAATCCTTATAGATTCTAAATGTCTTATACGATTCATTATCATCAACATGATATCATTATTATTGGAAGTGGTGGTGCTGGCCTCATGGCAGCATACCAGGCTTCTATGAAAGGCGCGAATGTTGCGCTTCTTTCAAAAACACACCCATTGCAAAGCCATACCGTTGCTGCCCAAGGCGGGATAAATGCTTCACTAGGACATGTTGAAGATGATCATTGGCAGTACCATATGTATGACACGATCAGTGGTTCGGATTGGCTTGCTGACCATGATGCCGTAGAAGTTATGTGTCAAGAAGCGGCCAGTGCCATTATTGAACTTGAGCATCTGGGGGTTCCTTTCAGTCGGCAAAACGACGGACGACTCTATCAACGTCGTTACGGCGGGCAATCAACCCACTTTGGACAGGGAACTGTCGTTCATAGAGCCTGTGCCGTTGCTGACCGAACAGGGCACGCTATTTTACATACGCTTTATCAGCGAGCGCTAGAAAGAAAGGTCCATATCTTTGCCTATCATTACGCGTTGCAACTGATTATGGATGGAACTTCCCGCTGTCATGGCGTGGTAACGCTGGATATTGAAACCGGAGACATTCATATTTTCCTTGCTCCATCCACCTTAATCGCCACAGGAGGTTTCAGTCAGATTTACCAAACCAACACCTCATCCAGCACCTGTACTGGCGATGGCAATGCATTGGCTCTAAAAGCTGGCTTATTCTTGCAAGATATGGAGTTGTCCAATTCCATCCCACTGGCCTTTATGGGTCTGGCTATTTAATTACCGAGGCTGCCCGAGGTGAAGGTGCCATTCTTTTAAACAATCAAGGCGAGCGTTTTATGGAACGTTATGATCCTCAATTTATGGATCTTGCCTGCCGCGATGTCATTACACGTGCCGTTGCTCAGGAAATCGCTGAAGGCAGAGGATGTGGTGAAAAAGGTGATCATGTATTATTAAGCTTGGAGCATCTTTCATCCACCCTCATCTATGAAAAATTGCCGCATGTCGTGGAAACCACACGTAACTTTAAAGGGATTGATCCGACCATCACGCCCATTCCTGTTGCCCCAACCGCACATTACACAATGGGTGGCATTCCAACAAACATCAACGGAGAAGTGCTCATGCCGACCGATGAAGGCATGATTCCAGTGCGTGGCTTATTTGCTTTAGGTGAAGCCGCCTGTAGTTCAGTCCATGGCGCCAATCGCCTGGGATGTAACTCGCTCTTGGATTTAATGGTTTTTGGAAAACGTGTTCCTCATTATGCGTTAAACACGACAGACTCTTCTTTGCTGCCAAACAAAAATAAATCGCTTGCTGAACAAGCGATTAGCCAATTAGATCGCTTACGTTTACAAAAGGGGCCTATGTCACTTAGCCATACGCGCCAAAGTCTCATGACATCCATGCAACATTATGTCGGGGTCTATCGTCACCGACAAGGATTACAGCACAATCTTACTTTCTTAAACGAATTAGCTGAATCGGGAAAATCGTGGCATATAGGTGATTCATCGCTCATGTGGAATACCCAACTTTTAGAGGCCCTCGAGTTGGAAAACATGCTTCTTCTTTCCCTTTCAACCACTTCATCAGCGTTACGACGCCAAGAAAGCAGGGGTGCGCATTATCGATCCGACTTCCCTCAACGCGACGATAATCAGTGGCGTGTCCATAGCCTTATATCGGTATCTGCCTCGCATGAATTTCATTATAAAACAACTCCCGTGCGAACCACCTGTATGGATCCATTGACACCCACATTCACCCCTCCTGTAGCATAACACCCTTTTAAATAGCCTTCCCACAACCTGTAGTGGAACTTTGTTCTTGCAATACATAGATTTTGCGATATAACCCTTTACAGGAGAGTGCGGAAGGGAGGCTATGGTTCGTCGCGGTTATTTATTCATTATCAATGTGATAGTTTGCTTCACTGGTTTGTCGCCTGCTTATGGCAGCGAAGTGAGCTTTGATGTGGTGACTTCGCCCGTACAAACCAAAAAAAACACCGATCCCAAGCATACGGCCATAGAAATTTCAGCTTATATAAAAACCTGCCGGGCTTTTCGTTTTAAAAGCGGTTCCATCGTACCTGACTTGTCTCAGAATCAAACCTGCCATTCCAATCCTAATGCTATAGATCTGGTCGCTGAATTTGGCACAAACTTTGCCCAACTAAATTTAACTGGCTTTGATCTGGAAAATGTGGTGTTTGATGGTGCCGATTTGCGTGGGGCCATCTTATCAGGAACCAATCTCAAGGGCGCTTCTCTCAAAAATGCCAGACTCCAACACAGTATTTTACAAGGAACCAGCCTTCAAGGAGCAAACCTTAGAGGTGCCGTTCTTGATTCGGCTAATTTACAGGGTGCTAATTTACAAGGTGCCTACCTTAGAGGCGCATCTATTCGTGGTGCTTTGCTGCACGGTGCCTATTTGGTTGAAGCGGATCTGGTTGATACTAATTTTCAAGATGCCTTGTTGATCGGGGCTAATTTATCTAAAGCCGATATGTATCATGCGCACCTTCAACGCACCGACTTAAGCGGCGCTAATTTAGAAGGGGCCGATCTGGAAGGCAGCAATTTATACCGGGCCTCCTTAATGGGTGCCAATTTGCAAGGCACCAATCTCAATCAGGCCCAACTCAGTGAAATTCACAGCGATAATATTCTAAAATTCAGTGAAGCTAAATCACCACGGGATATGGCAGGTGCCGATAATGACGTATCAGCACAATAACTGAATTTAGCAACAAACCTTGTCTTTTAAGGTTCAACACGTTAAACCTTGCAAATAATTAAAGTCGGCATGGAATTCCAGGCCCGTTTTTCATAACAGACATTTATTTTATTATTTATATTTCTATATTTAATAATATTTTTCTATCATATTAGTGCAGCATTTTTTTGCTATAGTACCAGCTTTAGAAAAGGCTTCATATGAAATATTTTACACATAGATATATCAAAAACAACCAAGTAATTAGCTCATTTCCTATAAAAATGGAAGAGAAAGAAGAGAAAGAAGAGAAAAATGTGTTTTATGGTCATCGTGATGAATTCTATTATGAATTCGATAATGATACGCCATGGTTAATGAAGGGTTCATCCGTTAATGCTTGTGAAACGATTGTTTTTAAAATTCATAAAGCTTTGATTGAGGTGGTTCCACAGCTTGATTCTAGTAGTTTTATCGTGCGGTTGGGGTATGATTCTATTTTATTTGATTTTAATCAAAATCAAGGGGAAGCCTTACGTTTAGCTAAAACATTTTTAGACAATAACATAAAGGGAATTGAAGTTGCAGAAATAGATGGCCGCACCCTCATTCAGATTCAGCCTAAACAACTTGAAAAATTTATCACGGATTTCCTGAGATTTTCACCGGAAGGAATCACTATCGTAAATTTACCCAAGGGACATCCCGGTCGTTTTGGGTCTTTATTGCGTAATGTCTTTAAAGATTTGCGTAAAGGCAAGGAACATGATGCTCTACTGCCTTTAAATAAAGCAAGTACCTATGCCTACCCTAAGAGGGGTAAGAACGATTTTACGGTGACCACAGGCACTATTGATTGCTCTCTCTATCCTTCAGAAGGTATGGCTTACAGCCCAGACCAATTACTGGATATTTTTAAAAAGAAAATAGGCGTAGATCCGCAATTTGAAATCAATTTCAAAAAAGTACAGGAAATTATTGACGTCGCCATTAAAAAACGGGGAACATTTAAGGGAACAACCTACAATGTCGTGAAAGTTGTAAATAATCTAACCGGAAGATTTAACCAGAAGAAAGCGGACAGACGTCTGAGTGAACTACAAGTTAATATTCTTATGGCTAAGTTAATTAATAAGTTTATATCACGAGAAAGATATACACCAGACCAAGGCATAACGTATCCGCTTTCCGCTATTTTTGAAACGATTAAACCCCTTGAAGCAAAAAGGAAGGAAAGCAAATCGCAACCTGAACGTACCGAACGTTTTAAGTTTAAGCAGATTGAAATTTTACGGCAAGTTCATTCTCATTTCTTTACACCGGATAAAATGAATCCATTGGTTGTAAAGATCAATTTTAACGACTGCGTACAGGAAGTCCTTAAGAAGCAATATATTGAAAATGTAAGTAAGCTAATAAATTTAGATATGTCTAAAAATGACGAAGGCAAAAACGAAGTTTCGTACTCTGAATGGCTCGAACTCCGTAATGATATTATTGAATGGGAGGACCTTCTAACGCGTCTAGACTGTAATTTTTCTGGCAACATGAGCCAGGCTCGAGGCTTATTGCAAAAAACTAATGTGCAGTCTTCTTATCAAGAAGGAAAATTATATTTTTTCTTGCTTGAGCTTTTAAATCCAATAATAGAATCTCCGAAAGGCCTGAATGATTTTATTCATGAAAAAATCATTGCATGCCGAAATACAGATAACCCCGAACTGAAGGATTTTTATAGAGGGATAATTGGGGCAGTCTGTGATAAAGACATTAAGTTGCCAACCTTTTATGAATCGGCCACACCTTACTTTAAAAACGAAAACACATCTATTGCCAATTTTTCTCTCATGAAATCGTGTGTAAAAGGCCATGAATACAACCACGGAAATCAAGTGGCCTTGCAATTAATTAATAGTATACATGATAATGGCATGTTGTTTCAAACCGTTAGCGAATGCGTGATTGATATTTTGAATGAAGCCAATTTCGCATCAGATGAGTCATCTAGGCGATATTTAGCTGGTCTTTTATCGACGTTGATTAGTTATCAGTACAGCCAATTTAAAGGCACGTATATTCTTCCGCCGCAATATCAGATGGCGTGGAGGATGGGAGGAATGGCACCGTTTAATTGCGCGTTAAATGTTATTAATACTCATCTTATCCAGGAAATAACACTTTCTTATCCAGAGATTATTCCAAGCGTGAATCCCGCATTTAATCCCAACCCCGGTGTTGGTTCTTCAGGGTATTCGCCTAACCTTGTCCCAGTTCGCCAATCGATTACGCCTATTGCAAGGCCTGCAGTGAATCCTCAGAATCAGCTTAATACGATGCGCCTGGTCCAAATCATTGGAGAAAGGAAAAACCGCATGGAGGATATTGCTGTTAAAGAAACCCCAACAATGCGCATCCAACCTGGTACTGAACAAGGTGGTGATGGGTACCAGGCTTATTATTATGCGCTTTGGATACAGTCCTTCTTAAGGTTGAATGCATTACCCCCCCAGGTGCAAAATATATTAACAGACCTGTCGTATGCATTTATGGAAATTACAGAAAGCTATGGTAAGATGTTGGAAATTAAGGAATACTACAAGAATTCAAGTATGCAATCGATTGACAACGTTGATCCCTTTGACCTTCAACGTAGTTATCATACAACAATTAATATCTTAATAGACAAGCATATTAAGGATTTGAATGAAAAAAAGCGAACATTTTTTGTGTCGGGATATAATGGGCATTATACCATTGATGAAATACGTTTTGTACCAAGTGGCTCTAATGGCGGTGTTGTCATAAAACATATATCCTATAATGCAGGTGATGATGCTATGCCTTCCAATCGCCCTCTTGAAGTGTGGGGAACAACGGTGCGGTATATGCAGAATATCCCAAATGAAACCGCGCTACGCACTTTTATTCATTTATGTTATGATATGAAGTTGCGAAGGAAAGGTAGTAGCTATTATAACAAGCTTCGTGCGGCCAGCGATTTTTATTTGGGGTTGGTGATTCCAAGTGAAAGCAAGTCTGTTTCTCCACAGCAGCAAGGTAATTGTACTACTCGCTCTCCAAGAGAAATGATACGTTCTGCTTTGGGCGATGAAAACAGGAGCGTGTACTGTGCGCTTCGTATTTTTATTAATGGCCATCCCATTGAAAATTTACAAGAGCAACTGCTGGCGCGGGTCAATCAAACGTACCAGCAACAGTTGAAGCAACAAGGGTTTAATCAAGGTCATCCAGGGCGGCAATCGTGATTTATTAATGCAACATAATACCGTAACCATAAACCCGCTATGACCTAAAGAAAGGGGTCCTGCCTCCCCATAAACACAGGAGATTTGAACCACGATGCGCTTCACCTTTTGGGTAAAAAACAAGTAAAGGATCCCCGCATGATGTTATCGATAATTGTACGGCCTGTTCTAAAATGAAGTGCAACACCTTATGATATTTGTTGTCAAAACAGATAATCAAAAGGATGTTGCACTTCAAACTTGGATATAGCCGTAACCATCGCCACGAAGAGATAGGTTGACGGCATACGGTTTAGAGAATAGTTTGAATGCAGTAGCGGCTCTTTCCTTTTGTTAGAAAGAAGCCGCGTAGCATTTATTTTTACCTTTCATTATGTCAGCAACGCTTCATCACCCACACCTCAACACCCCGATCTCTGCCACCAATCAATATTGGCAATTTGATAAACCAAATGAACGCGATGTCCTCGCCGTGTCGCAGCATTATGGCCTAAGTGATATTCTCGCTCGCATACTTGTTAACCGCGATATTCCCTTTGAGGCCGTGCCATCTTATCTTAATCCCACTTTGCGAGAATATTTACCTAACCCCTTACATCTTCTGCATATGAAGCAAGCAGCCCAACGTCTTGCAACGGCTATTATGAACAAAGAAAAAATCGCCATTTTTGGTGATTATGACGTAGATGGGGCGACCTCTTCATCGCTGATAAAACGGTTTATCCAATCCGTAGGCCACGATGCCGTTATTTATATTCCTGATCGTATCATCGAAGGGTATGGTCCCAATACAGCAGCGTTGCTTAAGCTTCGCGAGCAGGGAACGTCAGTTTGCATCACGGTTGATTGTGGCACGGTAGCATTTGATCCGCTTGAAGCTGCTCACCAGGCAGGCCTAGATATCATTGTCATTGATCACCATTTAGGCCAGGAAGTCTTGCCTGCTGCGGTTGCGGTTGTGAATCCCAACCGCATTGACGAAACATCTCCGCACCGGAACCTTGCCGCGGTAGGTGTTTCATTCTTATTAGCGGTTGCGGTCAATACGATCTTCAAAGAATCAGGATATTACGAAGGCAAAACGCCCCCCAATCTTTTAGAACTTCTAGATCTGGTTGCATTGGGAACGGTATGCGACGTCATGACGCTAACCGGACTTAATCGCGCTTACGTAAGTCAGGGACTTAAAATCATGTCCCAACGCAAAAATATGGGCCTACGCACCTTGTGTGATGTAGCTGGTTTAGACAGTGAAGCGTCGGTGTACCATTTAGGGTTTGTACTTGGACCTCGTATTAATGCGGGAGGACGTGTTGGAGAAGCAGGTTTGGGTGCACGACTTTTAACCACACAGGACAGTTTTGAAGCCCATGATATTGCGGTTAAACTGAACCGCTATAACGAAGAACGCAAAGCCATTGAAGATATTGTACTCACCCAGGCCCAGGAACAAGTCATACCTTATGCAAAAAGCAAATCCATGTTATTTGCTTATGGCACTGGCTGGCATCCTGGCGTTATCGGCATTGTTGCCGGACGCATTAAGGAACAGCATTATCGCCCTATCGCCGTCATCGCCATTGATCAGGATATAGGCAAAGCATCCGTACGTTCCATTCCCGGAGTTGATATTGGCAAAGCGATCACAACGGCAAAACAAGAAGGCTTATTGATAGCAGGCGGTGGTCACGCCATGGCAGCAGGATTTACAGTTGAGACCCAAAAAATTCCAGCCTTATGGGATTATTTATGTGAGGCCATCCGTGAAGATGTAGAAATCTACGGGTCAAAGAAAATCATTCATATTGATTGTTCATTGACCATCAGCAGTATTACCCCTGAATTTATACGTTCTCTGGAACGATTAGGGCCTTATGGTCCAGGGAATCCCGAACCACGTGTTGCCCTCAACAACGTAACCATCGTAAACATGGATCTCGTTGGCGTTGACCATATACGCTGTATTTTAAAAGATAATAAAAGTCTTAAATCCACGTCATTAAAAGCAATGGCTTTCCGCTGTGCCAATCAACCTCTGGGAGAATTTTTATTACGCTCTAAAGGTAAGGCAATCACCGTGGTTGGTAAACCTCGCATCAACCATTGGCAAGGCCGTGAAAGCGCTGAGTTTACGATCGAAGATGCTGCCGATAATATCCACATCCAATAGCGCTTAAACCATCCAATTATACTTCTGACTTCATTTCAGAAGGTGAGGTAATTGCTTTCAAGAAAGCTCTTTCCAGATTCGTTTCCGCATAGATTTCACGGAAAGCATCAGGAGCACCGGTATAGATAATTTTGCCATTGTGAATCACGGCAATACGATGACAGATTTCTTCGATATCTGCCAGAATATGAGAGGTAAAGAAAATAGAATTCCCCTTCTTACCATATTCAATCAATAATTCTTTAAGCTGAATACGCGCACTAGGATCAAGGCCGCTCATGGGCTCATCAAGGATTAAGAGCGGTGCTTGCGACATAAACATCGACATCAAGCCAATTTTCTGCCCCATCCCTTTTGAGTATTTACCAATTTTTTGTTCCAAAACTTTCTTATCGAGCTCCAATTTATGAGCCAATGCCAACGCCTCTTGATGATCATATTTGCGTTTATAATAAGCCAGTGAAAGCGAGAGATATTCCGTTCCTTTCAAATAGCCAGATGGAATAAATTTCTCTGGCAGATAGCACATTTTTCGACGGCTATTCATATCCGCAACCGGAACATCAAACAACCATGTATTACCCTTATCTGCATTCAGCAAATTAAGAATAATCTTGATAATGGTGGTTTTACCAACGCCATTTAACCCAACAAGACCAAAAATTTCTCCAGGTTCAACAGATAAATCAACCCCATGTAACACGTCCTGTTCTTTAAATCTTTTGTGTACGCCTTGTACACTCAATGGCTTGTGTAAATCCATAATGCTACCCTGTTATTGTGAAGGTTGAGTGGTGATATCTTCTAACAGCTTCTTTGCATCTCCTGAAGATTTAATAGAATCTTCTACCTCTTGTGGGGTAGGCGTTTTTTCTTGAATATGTTTCATACCACGATATTTTTCGGTAGGATCCACATCAGAACCACCCTGAGATGGCAACCCTGCGGGAGGAACATAAGCTGTCGTAGACGTGGGAAGATCCGTCCAAGACACATCATCTGGCAATTGTTCCGGCGAAGCTTTAGGCATGGACGCAGCCACTTGATCTGGCGTCGGTGGCGGAATGACTTCTTTTAGCTTGCCTTCAATAATAGACATTCTTGCAACGACAAACGTTTGATTAGGTTTTAAGGTGAACTCAAGCCTTGTTTTATTTTGATCTAATACATCCTTGACGGCAACCGGATTAGTCATTGCTAATTGGGGTTTCTTTTCTGGATTCTTCAGCTTCTCACGCCAGGCCGGTACCATCACATCAAGCGCATCGGTTTCCCAGGTAAATGTAGCTTCATCTTTATTGACACTCACCAACTTCAATCCATTTTTTCCCTGGCTCTCCTTTTCTTTCGATGTCATACGATCATTATTGACCCACACAGACCAGATTCCTGGTGCATCGAAAACGATTGAACTTAAATAAAAGACCGGAGCAGGCGGAATCTGTATTTTTTTCTGCTGGTCTGGATTGGCGAATAAGCTTTGGAACTGTTGCTCTTTAATTTTTTTATCAAGCTCAGACAGCTCATAATTCATAATAGCCTGCTCAATTTCCTGGAGTTCTTTAGGCAGGAACATAATACTTCCTTCCCACGCATAAGGATCCTTTACTTTATTGCCTTGGTCCACACGTGCCATTTGAGGGGAAGTTCCTTTATCTCCTGGCAACGTTGCTGGTGGTGCAATTTGAGGAGATAAGGTATTTTTAGCATTCGCATTGCCTATGGGTTGATTTGCAACTGGCTGTGGATTCGCTACTTGCGGCTGAGCGGCAGGAACAAGAGGCGAAACAGGTTTATTCTGAGTATTTCTTGATGCATCAGGTTTATTGAGTAAATCCATCAACTGTGCTTCGACATGCGGATCCTTAGATGTCGTTGTCTGAGCTGGTGCCATGAAGGGAAATAGGACCATTATCATCAGATGAAAGATAAATAATTGATATTTTTTCATCACCATAACTCAACCATTATTCCCTTAAGGTTTTTTCTTATTATTATTAGCGTCAACCTCAGCAGGCTGACGCTTAAAATCCTGCCAGACAAATTCAAGCTTTCCTTTAACCAAAGGAGGAAAATCACCTTGAGCCATTTTTTCTAACATGGCTGGCGTTAAAGCCCCGCCTCTATCCATCCGTAACTGCCCCATTTTCATAAAGCCAGGCAATAATCTGTGTAGGGCATTAATAAATGAAAAAGCATATACATCGGTGATCGCAGTGAAATCAATGGTTACTCTGCTTTCTTCCACTTCTACTTCTTTCGTTCTGTGCTTACGGCTGATATCTGGATTAACAATTGGCGATGTCATATTGACATCAACTTTTAAGATTCGGTATTTCTTCTGGAGTTGGGCAATTAGCTCACGGGCCTTATCGATATTCACCCCATTAATTTGTCGCTGATTATCATTGAGGCGATTCCAGGTTTCTAATGCTTTTTGATATTCACCAGCAGCATTGCGGGCTTTGGTAATTTTTTGATTCATTTCAGTAATACCGCTTTGCAGGCCAGCACTCTTTTCACCTAGTTTTGTATGCCACATATAAAGGCTCGATGTAATGGCAACCGAGGCTAAAAGCAATGCCACATAAAAATAAATTTGAATGAGCTGACTTTTTTTGATATCAACTTTCATTATCACTACTTCCCTTTACCCTTCTTCTTTTTCTCACTCACCGGACCCACGATTTCCAATTTAACAGGAATACTTTCCCGTTTGTCTGCAAACGTAATCTTGTCAAAAAGTTGGGTAAAGTTGACTTCGTAATTGTCGAACGTTACTTCAACTTTTCTAACAAACTGATCATAATCGGTGAATAATTTCTGGATATTGGTTTGATTGTTATTAATTTCCAATCCCAATGTCATACTAATTTCGTCTTTCTCTTTACCCACTTGTTTTTGCGAATGCCAATCAAGTGTTTTAACAATGATATTAGGGTCTTTAAGGGTTGCAAATTGCGAGACCAATAACAAAGGAAATTCAGGCATAACCGTGATATCAGCATAGACCTTAACCAATTCGTTGATTCGATCTACTTCCCCTGATTTTTCCTTTTCATAATACCATTTAAGCTCTTTATTCCTTACTTGATCCCAGGATCTATCGACCTGATTCTTGTCTTTGGTAAAATTATCGATTTCCTTAAAACGCTGAAATATTTCCCATCCGTAATAACCATCAATGGCCAGCATGATCGGCACACATCCAGCACAGGTAAATGCCAGATACTTTACTGCCTCGGTAATATTGGTGAGTTTCTGGGTTTTTGGTGTATTCACCAATTGAACCGGTTTGCCTGCTTGCAGGAAGTAACTGCATAGGACTGTATCTGCGTATTTATCGGTAGGTAACGCTGCATTCTCGAGTTTATACGCGCTAGCAACTTCATATGGTGTTAGAAGCGTAACAATATCAGCCTTTAAATTACTACTTTGCAAACTTTCTTTAATTTCTTTAGAAACCAAGAAAATCATTTCAAGTCCATCCGAATCTTGAAACGTTAAGCGTCTTAAATACTCAACCGTATTTATGGTTTCTTGCTCAATATTACCGGCCACAATATCCGGAATCGTATCACTGAGATGAAGGCTCCGTGTGAAAATAATTTTCCCCTCATGAAGCACAACCAATCTCAAACCACTGACTTTGTTATACGAAACAAAGAATTTCCAGTTAGTGTCTTTGGCATTTTTGGGAGCAAATGTTTTTGATAATTTCTTTATCATCGGCTGAAGCTCAATAGGCAACAGATAGAGGCCTTTAAGCGGATTAGGCAACCCACAAACATAATCCACCCAATCCGAAACGGGAGGTTTGAATGGGGATGCAACAAACATGAAATTCCAATCTTTTCGTCCTTCTTTGGCGCGCCCCAGCAAGAAAAAAGTTCGCAAGTCTGTGGAAGCACATTCTTTTTCTAGTCGTTTTTGTGCCAGACGTTGGACCGTTAAAGAACTCACAGCAGGTAACGAATGCTGGATATAGGATTGTTCCGAAACATCAACGAGCATATAAATGGGAGCTAATGGATTCTCGTTCAAAATGCTTCTAATATTCTTAATATCAGGAGAATTGACGGCGCGACAAAAGGCGCGACGTTCCACATTGCCTTTGTTTTGGTATATAAGCACCGCCCCGTCATCACCTATTAAAAAAGTATAGGCTGTAGGAAGGTTTTTATTCATTTTTGGTACAAAATTTTCCAAATCCATGGATACACATATATTTTTGAGTTATCACCTTATGATTATCGAACGATATGATGAAAAAAAGGTTACTAAGTGAATGTTATTTTTAAAAGGCTTGCCCCTCTTTTTCTTCCTGGCCCCTCTTTTTCTTTCTGGCCGCGCGAGTTTCTGGAGCTTCCGCATGGGATCCCGCCGCATGATACGTTTGGACGGGTGTTTGCGTTGCTGGACGCGGATAGGTATGAGAGTTGTTTCAGCGAATGGGCACACTCTCTGCCTGTGCTGATGGCAGATGGAATGAAGAAGGAGATCATCGCAATAGATGACAAAACATCACGCGGTTCTGATAACCGTAGCAAAGGTCAGAATCCACTGCATCTGGTCAGTGCCTGGGCATATGAACAAGGGCTGGTGCTTGGCCAGGTCAGCACTGATGAAAAAACCAATGAGATAAGGCTATTCCACCTTTACTGAATATGATCTCCGTTGAAAACAGCATCGTCACCATCGATGCTATAGGATAGCGTTTATTGCTAACTGCATTTTTCTCTTTTTTACAACATATTTGTGGTATAAAGCTGTTTGTTTAATAATTTATAGCTACCTGGACTGGCATCTATAAGAGGTGAGAATCAGGGAGCTTTTTAATGAATGGAATTAGGATATATGAAAGAAATTATTCGCGTTGATGTCAGCATTCTAAAGAATTTCGCACAGGAATCACAGTCTAATCAAATTTTTAAATTGAGAAAAATAGATTTTGATATTAGTTTTAATACCTATGTAGCAATTAAATATAATAAAGCACCTGATACTGTTATTGCTGATCTCACCGGAGTAAACCTAACAAAAGCAAACCTCGCCGGAACAAAACTCATCGAAACAAACTTCACCGGAGCAAACCTTAACGGAGCTAACCTCGCCGAAGCTAACCTCGCCGGAGCAGACCTAATCAATGCCAATTTTTACAATGCAATTATTATTGATGCAAATTTTAATGTTAGCGTACTATGAGAAAATCAGCGGCCTCAGGTAATTTTAGATCATGATACAATGGCAACTAGATTAATCTTAGACACCAGCCTTTCCTTAACATGGCTTGATGACTATAATATTTATAACAGGGTTAATCCTGAAATAAAAGAGATTTTGGAAGAGTCTTTCCCAGCGCTGCAATGGAATATAAAGGTTGCAGATCAGTTAAAAGCAGCGCAGGAAATTTATCCAACCATCCGTCAAATGCTTCTAGGATTGAGACAAAGCAATGCTCAAGGAGAAGGAGTATTCCTTAATAATGATTGTAAAATGTTGGTCGTGGAAATCCTTGCAAACTCTGTTGGTTCATCTAATAAACAAGCCTCAAATATGATTTATTTTGCAATTGATCAAAATAATGGTATCGGGATGTAGGTGTTTTTCTGTTTCTTGAGCCCTATCTGCACCACAAATAGTAGCCAGTATCGCAATCGCAAAATATCCTCCAGCTTATGGAGAAGATTTAAATCCGCGACTCTTGGATCTTCAATGGATGAAAAATACTCTAAGAATTCCTCTGATAAAGACATGCCAACACGCCCAGTTTGCGCTAATAAACGCAATCTGATCCTTTCCTTTAGAAATAGACAGGAGAAGGATCAGTGCGCTTAAATTAAACTAAATTGAAATTATTCTAGAACTGCATTTTCGAGAAGCTTGAATACAAGGGTCCAAATACAGCAATTGAAATCCACAGAAGGATACCACCCAAAACGATGGTCAAGGCTGGCTGGATAAACCCTACCATGCCATTGACAGCATCATCCACTTCCTTGTCATAGAAGAAATTCACGTTTTCTAATACAGTGTCTAAGCTACCGCTATCCTCACCCACTTTAAACATCCGGATAACCAAGCTTGGAAATTCTTGGCTTTCCTTGAGTGAGTTGGTAATTGATGTTCCCTCGCCCACGCTTTTTTTAACATGGTTGATGCTTTCTTTCATTACTCGGTTTTGTACCACGTTAGAGGCAATTTCCAAACATTCCAAAATACCGATACCGCTTTTAAATGTAATAGAAAAGAATCGACAAAAACGTGCTAATTCAATTTTCTTTATCGTTTGACCCAAAATAGGGGAGCGCAACTTTATAAGATCCATTTTATAGGCAAACGACTCCGACATCTTACATGCAAATTTGAGGATAACCGTGATGATAACCGGAATACCTAAGACCACATACCAATAACTGCTAAAGAAGTCTGACGTGGCAATCAACGCCCTGGTATAAATCGGCAATTCAAAATTCTGTGCTTTTAAGAAATTCGATAATTGCGGGATTACGAACAGCATCATCAACGCAATAATACCGCACATCAGGAATAACAAGAAAATAGGATAATAAATTGCTTTTTTAATTTTACGGCGAATTTCACTGACCCATTTTAAGTGTCCTGCCAATTGAGCAAATACATCGTAAAGATTACCCGTTTGTTCACCTGCGGATACCAGCCCTGAGAAAACCTCCGAAAATACTTGAGGATGTTTCTGCAATGCTTCAGAAAGCAGTGCTCCTCCCTTAACGGCTTCATAAATACTCGACATTAAATTCTTCAAAGCAGGCGATTCTGTAGAATCCCTTAAATCGGTCAAAGAATCTAAAATGGGTACACCAGCCCTATCCAACTGCTCCAAGTGTACACACATCATAATTAAGTCTTTTGTTGAGATACCTTTGGAAAAAACAAATCCTTTTGATTCTTTTTTAATGCGTGATGACAATAAATCAAGTTCAAGCGTTTTCAAACGCTCTTCAAGATCTTTTTCGTTAGCAGCATCAATGACGCCTTTAACTTTATGTCCTCGTTCATTTAACGCATAATAGATATAGGTTTCCATACGCTATAACCTTTCCGTCATGTCTATGTTTTTAATTACTTCTTCTAAATCGGTCATACCTGCCTTGATTTTATCAATCGCTTCATCCTGCATGGTGATAAATCCATGTGATTTTGCATGCTCCAGCATTACTTTACGTGTTTCTCCGCGAGCAATCATATCATCAAGCTCCTTATCAACAGGCAGAATTTCTGTTACGCCAATCCTGCCTTTATAACCCATACCCTCGCATTCATCACACCCCTTGTGTTCATAAATAGTCGGTGGAGAATTTGGATCAACGCCTAAAATGCGGCATTCATCTGCAGTAGCCGTATGCGGCACTTTACATTTTGGACAAAGCCTTCTAACCAGCCTTTGCGCCAGGATACAAATAAGGGATCCCGACAATAAAGTATTTTTAACGCCAATATCAATAAGGCGAGGTATTGCTCCCATAGCATCATTGGTGTGGAGTGTTGTATAAACCTGGTGACCTGTCATGGCAGCACGCACGGCAAGTGTCGCAGTATCTTCATCACGCACCTCACCCACAAACACGATGTTTGGATCTTGACGCATGAGTGATTTAATACCACTCTTGAAATCCATCCCCACCTCGGCCTTAATATTCGTCTGCCTGATTAACGATAGCTGATACTCAACCGGATCCTCCAGAGTCATAATATTCACTGTCATCGAGTTAATATAACTCAGGATCGAGTAGAGTGTGGTTGTTTTACCGCTACCCGTTGGACCCGTGATAATAATAATACCTTCTGGACGTTTAATACATTTCTTCAGCAATGCCTCAGAGTGTGCTGGAAATCCTAATTTTTCAAGTGGCATCAACGAATTCTTTCTATCCAAGACACGCATTACGATATTTTCACCATGAATGGTGGGATGGGTTGCCACCCTGAAATCAATAACCCGGCCTAAAATATTATAGTTGATACGACCATCCTGCGGTCTGCGCGTTTCGGCAATATTCATATCGGATAAAATTTTGATACGCACGGCAATTGCCGGCCAATAATTTTTATGGAATGTTCTAATTTGCCGTAATTCTCCATCAATACGATAACGAAGACGCAAGAAATTCTCTTCCGGTTCAAAGTGAAGGTCGGAAGCTTGTTTTTTAACAGCATCAATCAGTAAGGCATCAACTAACCGAATAGTTGGATTCGTATATCCCTCCCCTTCGCCAGAAAGTGTGATCGACTCATCCGATATGCCGGTTTCAATTTCCTTCAATATCCCGCCAATTGACATCTCGTAAGCATAATAAATGTCAATCATTTCGATAATATCTGGCGGTGATGCATACACCGGAACAATACGAGTCGTTTTGTCAAAGTATCGTTTTATCTGATCCAGAACCATAATATTATAAACGTCAGTCATGGCGATCAATACTTTATCGCCTGTCATAGAAACAGGTATCACTTTATTTCGTATAGCAACTTCTTTAGGTATTTTCCTAACAAGCTCAGGGTCAAGTGCTGCCGATTTTAAATCATATTGCTCAATCCCCGTTGATTCGGTAAAGACATCTCCAAGCGCAGCTTCTGTGATAAATCCCATATCAACAAGGATCGTACCAAGCATTTTTTTTGAGCCCGTTTGGCGTTGCTCCCTTAGGGCCACCTCTAATTGGTCTTTACTGATTAAACCTTTGGCAATTAATCTCTCACCAATAGAAGCCGTTCCCGTTGATTCAGATTCCAGCTCCTCAACTGTTTTCTTAGGACCTTTCTTAGGAGAAGACATTGGGTTATCTTGCGTCAATTCTTCTGCTGAAAGAGCTTTCTCTATTTTTTTATCTTTAGTCTCATTTATCTCCTTACCCTGCGTTTCCAGCAGCTTATTTTCAGATGCTGCGGTCACAGACATTCCGTTAGGGGATTTTTCTGTAGAAAGCGTAGGAGATGAAGAAGCATGAGAGATTGGAGCCGCGGGTTGAGTATCACCCCCCGAAATTACTTGCAATTCTGGTTTAAGTGTCTCTGATTTTGTTAAGAAATCAGCAGGGATATCAATTTTTTTGGATTTTTTAGTTCTGATTTCCAAAACCGGACTTTCTGCAGACGTTGGCGTACTCACTGGAATATCGCGTTGAGATGACTGTGCTTGCAATACCGTATCTTTATCCACGGGCTTGGGGTCCACAGATAGCACAGCTGATGGTGAAGCATTTGACTGGGCAGAAGCGTTAATCGGTTCCATTTCCGTAAATTCAGTCTTCGGATCAAGGATGAGCGGCTTCTTTTTTTGAATAACAGGCATCTGGGCGATAGCGATCTCTTCTGTTTGATTTTGAGCGATGGCGCTAAGATCACTTGGCACCTCAATTCCTTTTTTGACTTTATTGGGTACATCCACTTTAAGCTCAGAAGCTGCTGGGGAAACAGGCTTATCCTCCATAACACTACTCTGTTCAACCGATTTTGAATCAGTAATTGGCCCCATTGAAGGAGACGACACATTTTCACGAGCTTGAATAATATCCTTAGCATCCGCCCCCTCAAGATCAATATCCTCAACCGAGGCAAATTCATCCACTGAAGTAGAAGCCGTCAACACAGGCTCAACAGGCGTAACCGGAGGATGTTTTTTAACATCCGATTCACCCCTTTTCTTGCCCTTATCTTTACCAAAACCCAAAACCACGCTTTTCCCTCCCCCGAGAAACAGACAACGAATGGAGATATAACCTACTTATTATAGTGGGGGATACCTTAATAATTTCCTAAGAAATCATATCCTTCTCAAGAAGTGTTCGGAAATGTTGAGCGACCGAAACATCATGAAAAATAAGAGATTGGGATACAATGCGTGAAACCGGAACAACAGGCCAGCCCACATTGGTCAAGAATACTGAACGTGCTTGTTCTAATTGGGAAATATCGGCTTCTATTTCTTTAACAGGATAGGGAGAAAGCTCCATAACACGTCTTCGTATCACTCCTGCCAGGCATCCTGTTTTTAACGATGGAGTAAAAAGTATATCATCCTTTATCCAAAATATATTTGCTGCCGCACATTCGCTGATATGGCCATTCCCATCAAGCATTAGCGCTTCCTGGCAGCCCTGTTCCTGGGCTTCCAGGAGTGCCAAGGTTGATTGCATTCCCTGCATCATCTTCGCGTGCATAGGAAGTGATGATGGAGAAATACGCACATAACGACTTAACCATACAGAAAGTAACGTTTGGCTTACATGAGGTAAAGGACGGGTTTCAATCACGATTGTTGGCTGCGATCCATCCGTCAGTGGGCGATACCCAGCGCTCCCTTCTCCTCGCGTAATAGCTAAGCGAATAATCCCGTCTATTAAGTGATTTTTATCAATAATTTGCTGACATAACGATTTGAGTGACTGCTCTTCAAGAGCCACCATCTTAATCGCTTTCAGTCCCAAGCTTAATCGTTGGAAATGGTAACTCCATAAATAGAGAGCCCCCTGTGAAACCCTGATCGTTTCGAAAATACCATCGCCAAAACGAAAGCCACGGTCATTTATGGAAACTGCTGCTTCCGACCGTGGCTTAAAATATCCGTTTATAAAAACAATATCAGAGAACGTTGTTGCCTGAGTCAACACAAAGAAAACTAATTGTTTTCTTTGTTTCCAAACAAGTTCAAATTTCCATAACGAGAATTGAACTGTGCCACTTTTTCGTTGGCCTGGTTGGTTTGAACACTACCTGACTGAGTCCATGCAGGATGTTTGTCCCAGATAACGTCTACATAGAGTTCTTTTTTACCATAGGCTGAACCGATCATATATTCACGACCATCTGGAAGTACCACTTTAACTTTGTGATAATGAGGGTGTATATTGGCTTGCATTGCTGTCTCCGCATTTTATTTTAAGTGGGTCACTATACACCAGGAAGTTTTATCTGACAAGGGACTTGTGCGCTCTAAGAAGACTCATCAACAGACTCCCCAAAACCACCAGCGCAAAGATCCCCACGGAGGCAACGATAATCGATGGCCCCGAAGGGGTATCGGCCCATACCGACCCTAAAAGTCCCAATACCGTCGCCACCATTCCAAATACGGAAGCCATCACCGCCATTTGCTCAGGGGATTTAGCCACTTGCCGTGCGGTAGCAGCCGGAATAATGAGCAAGGAGGTGATTAATAATATGCCAATCAACTGGACAGACATTGCCACGACGCAGGTCATGATCCCAATCAAGGCTCCATTAATCCATTCAACCCTGATCCCGTCGGACCTTGCCAGATTTTCATGGATAGTAGCAAGTAACAGCGGACGCCATAACCATATTAATAGGCCAAGCAGCACAGTACCTCCTCCATAAATAATCGCGATATCTTGCGACGTCACCGCTAAAATATCCCCAAATAGATATTGATGGACATTAACCCGAAGCCCGGCTACACCCAAAACAACCATACCAATCGACAAAGCGGCATGGGCTAATATGCCCAGGAGGGTATCATTAGCCAGATGTTTAAGCCGCTGCATCCAGATCAACAATAGGGAAAACAAAATGCAAACAATGACAATCCCCGTATTTACACCTATGCCAAGTAAAATGCCCAATGCTACCCCAAGCAGGGCACTGTGGGATAACGAATCACCAAAATAAGCCATCCGTCGCCATACAACAAAGCATCCAACCGGTCCAACTAGGGCAGCAATGCCCATTCCAGCTAGTAAAGCCTTTATAAAAAAAGGTTCAAACATCCGTTAAACTCCTCCATTTATTCATGATGATGATGATGATGTTCATGGTCGTCCTCATGTTCATGGGTATGGCTATGGGTATGATGATACACCGCCATCATCTTTGAAACATCATCACCAAATAATTCCTGAAACTTCGGATCTTTGGTCACAATATGTGGCTCACCTGAACAACAAATATGATGATACAGACAAATCACCTGGCTGGATGATGCCATCACCATATGCAAATCATGCGATACAACAATAATCGTACAGCGCCGCTCCTGATAGAGTTTTTCCAATAATTTATAAAAAGCCAGCTGTCCCCCCATATCCAGGTTTTGTGCTGGCTCATCAAGGCACAGAACATCGGGCTTACGCAATAATGCCCTTGCTACCAAAACACGCTGAAACTCTCCACCAGATAAAGACGATACAGGATCGTATTTAATGGAAGCGATATCCATGATCGCCAAAATTTCATCCATAAAGGCCGGTGTGGTTTTTCCAGCCAATTCTAGAAACCGCAATACGGTAATAGGCATGGATAATTCTATCTGAACCCGTTGCGGAACAAACCCTAAACGAAGATTATTACGTCGATACACCATGCCAGCATCAGGTGCACACAACCCCAGCAATACGTGTAATAGCGTGGTTTTCCCAGCACCATTTGGACCAACGATCGTGATAAAATCATGATCCTTAACCTGAAGGCTTACATCATTCAAGACCGCTTTGCCCCCCCTTTCAACAGTAAGGTTCTGCACAGAAAGGCAAATATTAGGTTGAGTCTCTTCCACCATGATCCCTATGATATTGGTTAATTAGATTACCCAACCATCTTAAAGCGTTTCGCCTAAGTTTCAACGTCAACCAGCAACCATAATATATTTCATGAGAAATGTCATGATGCCGGTCATGATTCCCATGCTGGCACTCATCATAATCCCCATTCTGATTGTAAGCTGCAATCCCAATTTTTCCACCTTGCCTTCCACACGTGCAAAATCTTTGCGAAGCTCTGCCTCAAGCACACGCAATTCGTCTTTAGTGGCATATTTTTCTAAAGCTTCTTTTAAATCTTCCTTGGTAGCACATCTTTCTACGGCTTCTTTGGTCGCACATTTCGCTATTGCTTCTCTTAAATCTTCTTTGGTAGCACATCTCTCTACGGCTTCTTTGGTCGCACATTTTTCTATTGCTTCTCTTAAATCTTCTTTGGTAGCACATCTCTCTACGGCTTCCTTGGTCGCACATCTCTCTACAGCTTCCTTGGTCGCACATTTCTCTACGGCTTCCTTGGTCGCACATCTCTCTACAGCTTCCTTGGTCGCACATTTCTCTACAGCTTCCTTGGTTGCACATCTCTCTACAGCTTCCTTGGTCGCACATTTCTCTACAGCTTCCTTGGTCGCGCATTTCTCTACGGCTTCTTTGGTAGCACATTTTTCTATTGCTTCTCTAAAATCCTCTCTACCCAAAAAACCTCTTAGATCACCTTTTCTAGGATGAACCAAATGACTATATTCTCGTAATTCAACTAATTTTTTAGTAAAGGCAACAGCTTGCTGCTCAGTGAAACCACCGTCAATTAAATATAAGATTGTTTCATGCGTATCGATGAATGCCACAGTATCACCCTCTAACAATAGGCTGCCCATATACTATCCTTTGTCGTATTGATTCATTATGAACAAAACATGTGGGCAGACACATTTTACATAACTACAAACAACTATCAACCATTATTTAATTCTGGATGCAATATAAAATGCAAAAGAGCATCAATGGCTTCCATTTCGTCAAAAACCAAGTTAATGCCACAGGGTGTAATGCTTTCTTTTAAACTGGAAGGAACGCGTGTAAAGTCTTTTTGTGTTGTCAGCAAATAGGCATGCTGGTCACCGGCATAATGACACAAATCCTGCAAATCTTTTTCCTCATAAGGATAATGATCTGGAAAAGCTTGTGCACGCAACACATTATATCCCATGCCCTTCAACATTGAAAAAAACTTCTCTGGCCTGCCAATTCCTGCAAATGCCACAACATTCGACCCTGTGGGTGGGAAGGTTTCTTTTTTAGGTTCGACACGCGCTTTTATAACCATTTTCTTCCCGAGCCTTTCCGTGAGATGCGTTTCATCATCACCAATCATAATAACAGCTTTAGGCAACCGTAACGCATCAACCAACGGCTCTCGCAACGGACCTGCGGGGAAAACAAAACCATTTCCCAACCCATAAGCCCCATCAATAACCAGTAATGAAAGGGTTTTTTCGATAGACGCATTTTGTAGCCCATCATCCATAAGTATCACCTGCTTGCCAGCTTTCATCGCCATATGGGAACAGGCTACTTTATCTTTTCCTACCCAGACATCCTGACTTTGGGCTAACTGCAAAGGCTCATCTCCCACTTGAGAAACCTGATGCAACTGAGGATCTACTTTAATAACCCCCCGTCCCGAACGCCCGTATCCACGCGAAATAATACCCACCGAGACGCCATTTAATTTCAAATAATTGGCCAACGCGAGGACAACTGGAGTTTTTCCTGCCCCACCCATGGTTATGTTTCCAACACAAATCACAGGTACTTTCAGTTTATGTGAGGTCGTCATTGCACGCCTTTTGCGCGACAATAGATCATAAAAAGCCGACACAGGAAATAATAACATGGCCACAATATTAACGTGATTCCAATAATCAGGAGTAGCAGGAAAACATAATTTCCTTTTCCACTCTTTCCACAATTCCTGTATTTTCCCCATAATCCCTTCCCATTGATCTCTATTATATTGCTGTCTGTATAGTAGATTCGATAAGGTTTAAAATTTTCTCAATAGCTCCTTTATGGGCAAGAACAGCCTTTTTTGCATTCTCCATTAACAGCCAGCGATAATCCGCCTCATCAAATAACTGGCCAACTGCCTGCGCCAGGCCTTTACCATTATGCACTTCAATAGCCGCATTTTTAAAAATCAATTCAGCTGCAATCTCACTAAAATTATACATTGATTCACCAAAAACAATGGCGCAATCCAGACGAGCAGGCTCAAGTGGATTATGCCCACCTTTTTCAATTAAAGATCCCCCAATAAATGCGATACCAACGAGTCGGAAAAACAATCCCAGTTCACCTAAGGTATCCGCCAGGTAAATATCCGTTGAATCATAAATAGGTTCAGAGCATGAACGCATGGCAACTGATAAACCACTTTGTTTGATAAGGTCTCGAACAGCAGCGCCCCTGGACGCATGCCTGGGCACTAAAATGGTTAATATATCGGGATAATGCTCTTTAAGTTCACGATGGGCGATGATAATCTGCTCCTCTTCACCTTCATGGGTACTGGCTGCAATCCAACATCTTCGATTGGCTATTTGTGTTTTGAGTTGCTGAAATTCGACTTCTTTATTTGGCAAGGGCGGAGCATCATATTTTAAATTACCGACAAAAAGCACCTTCTGCGCACCCAAATGTTTCAAACGTTCCTGGTCATTGACGGATTGCGGAAGAACAAGGGTAAATTGACAAATGACCTCCCTAATTAACGAATGGGCCTTCTTCCATCGATCGGTCGCACGTTGCGTGATCCGCCCATTAACAAGGATCACTGGGCATAGACGCGACGACTCCATGATCACGTTAGGCCAAAATTCTGATTCCAACCACAACACCAGATTAGGCTGCCAATGATCAAGAAAGCGTTGTACCGCTTTCAAACTATCAACGGGAATATATTGATGAATCACACCATGAGGAAGACGTGGTGCCAATAACTGTGCCGAGGCAACCGTGCCTGTTGTCAGCAAAAACTGCTTATCAGGAAACCGTTCGCACATGGCGCATATCAATGGCAACGCCGACAGTGATTCGCCGACACTTGCTGCGTGGATCCAGATGAGGAATCCTTTTGGACGTTCAAGGGTTACAATACCCAAGCGTTCGTTAAAACGTATACTATCTTCTTTACCTTTAGAACGCCTGCGTAACAGATAAAGATAGATAAACGGGTAACCGACAATAGTCAAAAACCGATAAACCTGATACAGCAGCATACTCGTTCCGTTGTTTACATCATTTAAGTGTTTTGATTTAAATCTTCTAAATCAAAGAAGTCATTATCATGAATGACTCCTCCACCAAATTGCTGATGGTAAAGCTTATGATAAAAGCCTTTCTTTTCTAATAATTCATGATGATTTCCCGCTTCAATCACCATCCCTTGACGTACAACATATATCAAATCGGCATTACGAATGGTTGATAAACGGTGGGCAATAACCAAGGTTGTTCTATTTTTCATTAACGTGGTCAATGCTTTTTGAATCTGCTGTTCAGAAATCGAATCCAGTGCCGATGTTGCTTCATCCAACAGGAGGATAGGAGCATTTTTAAGCATTGCTCTGGCAATAGCCACACGCTGACGTTGCCCTCCCGAAAGAGTAAAGCCACGCTCGCCCACGACCGTGTCATAGCCTTCGGCCAATGAACTAATAAAATCATGAGCTGCAGCAGAATATGCGGCCTGGATCACTTCTTCTTCAGTTGCATCAAGCCTACCATACAGAATATTATTGCGAACGCTGTCATCAAATAACATGATATCCTGGCTCACTAAACTAACCTGGCTTCGCAACGAAGACAGCGTTGTACTCCGAATATCTTGTTGATCGATAACAATACTGCCCCTATCAGGGTCATAGAATCGTAAAAGCAAGTTCATGATCGTGGTTTTCCCACCACCAGAAGGACCCACCAACGCTACCATTTTTCCCGCCGGTACCGTTAATGAAATCTGATCAAGAGCTGCACGCTCAGGACGATAATAAAAACTCACATTATCAATAATTATTTCGCCTTTTGATATAACCAGTGGCTTACTTGCAGACGTATCACTGATACTAGGCTTAATATCATAGACCATAAATAGGCGCCTCAAAGCAGAAAGCCCTTGTTGAACGCCCACATTAATAGAAGAAACACTTTTTTAATGGCCTGTATACCAACATCATTGAGGCCATGAATGAACTAAACGCACCAATGCTTAATGTTCCTTTAGAAATTTGGTGTCCTGCATACACCATCACACCTGCAATAGCAAACCCACCTAATAATTCAAGAATAGGCGAAGATAATGATTCTGCTCGAATGGCTTTAATATAAAGGTTAAATAACTTTTCGATTCCCTTACGTGCGCGGTCCATTTCATAGTTCTGACGATCATAGGATTTTATCAGGCGAATACCTTGAAATGTTTCATCAAGCGTCGATGTAAATTTACCCAATTGTTCCTGGGTTTGGTTGGCAACACGCCGCATACGCCTACCAATGTGATAAATAGGTAAAATAGCTAACGGGAAAACCATGAACGCAATGACCGTTAAGGTTGGGTCTTGATTCAACATCACAGCGATCAGGAAAATAATCGTGAATCCTTCCTTTATCAATCCAACCAATACATTGGAAACGGAGTAGCGCATCGTATTAATATCATTGGTAAAGCGCGAAATAAGACTTCCAGAACTTTGGCTGCTGATATAAGCCAGATCCGATTCCAGAAGATGCCCATAAAGCTTTATTTGCATATCAGTCAGCACCCTTTGCCCAACTGACTTCAGCGTATAATTTTGTCCTACGGTCCCAAACGCTTTGATGATAGTCAAAATGACAATCATACCGGCAATCATCCACATGGGAACAGTCCCGATTTGTCCAGTAACATGCTCCGAGAACGATTTCATCCACACGGGAATCGAACTAACACCCCCTTTTTGTGCACAATCCCCTGCAATATTATCAATGGCCGGCTTCATAATCCAGGTCATACCAGCCGTTGAGGCTGCAACCATCAGCATGTAAATAACGGCTGTCAATGTTCGCTTGAAATGGGGCCTTAGATGATCTCGTGCCAACCTTTTTACCAGATAAGACATTGAGTCATACTGGGCATTTTCACTGCTAGTAGCGGAGTTAACCACTGAACTTTTCTGGGTCATAGTGTCTTTCATTGACGGAATATCCGCAACATACTACTATCCTAGAGATAAAATTCAACCTAAATCATAGAGTTAACGATGGCTGGCCGCTCAAAAATTGAACAGGATGATCCCTCTCTAATTCCACATCCAAGGCTTTCTTCTACGCTCTATGGTCATCGTGCCGTAATGGCTGCATTTGAAAGAGCCATGAATTCTGGACAGATTCCCCATGCTTGGCTGCTTGTAGGTCCCGAAGGAATTGGTAAAGCGACGGTTGCCTATCATGTAGCCCGCAAATTATTAACCGCATCCAGTACCGGATTATTTGCCCCATCCGAACAAGACATTGCCGCCAAGATAGCGCAATCTTCACACCCTGATCTCTTGGTGCTGGAAACCAGTGACGATAAAACCACTATTCCGGTTGATGAAGTAAGGGATATATTACATCTCATGCGCCATACGCCTTATGAATCCTACCGGCGTATCGTGATTATTGATCCAATTGAAGCACTTAATCCGAATGCAGCGAATGCACTGCTCAAAATTTTGGAAGAACCCCCTTCCCATGCCATATTCTTTTTGATTTCCCACCATCCGAATGCGCTGTTACCCACCATTCGTTCGCGTTGCCTGATGGTGCATATGCACCCTCCCAGCCGTCAAGACACGCTATCGATTATGCGCAGTATTCAGGCCGATATCCCCGCTCATGAAACCGAGGCCTATTTAAGTTTGGCCAATGATGCCGCTGGCTACGCTATCCAATTGGCCAAAGTTAAAGGCTTAACTATTTACAAGGAATGCCTGCATTACCTGTTATCCCTTAAAACAGAAGCCGTAAGTTGGAGCCAACCTTTACTGGCATTTATGGATGTAACGTCCTTACCTTTTATTCTTGATACCGCCTTTAGTCGTGCAATAAAATATGCCAGCCACATTCCTTTTGGCGATTATTTGATAAACGAGGAAGAAGCTCTGCTTGCCAATATCACAGGTAAGCTTTCCATTGAAATGCTGCTCAACGTGAGGAACACAGCATTAGAACAATTAGCGTTAAGTGATAAAGTGCATTTGGATAAACCGTCCATTATACGGTCACTGTGCAGCTATGCCGAATAAGTCCTCGACTAAGGACTTATTATACGTTAAAATGGTGGTGCCGCCAGCGGGGATTGAACCTGCGACCTCGTCATTACCAATGACGCGCTCTGCCACTGAGCTATGGCGGCGTGGCACACACCATGCCACAAACACCCTGCTAATGCAAGTATTTCGATAGGTTTTTTTCATGTCTCATACAAAAGATTCTGCCTCATCTCCTAAAGCACCACAGAAATCACTTCAAAAAAAGCAAAAAGAAGACCGACTTAAACAAGCTCTTCGGCACAATCTTAAGCGCCGTAAACAGGCAAGTGTGCCTCAACAAAGTTCAGCGAAGGAAGAATAGTCACTATGCTTGAAATTTTAGCCCATTTTTTTAGTAGTTTTAAACATCTTGGCGGGAAACTCATAAATCGAATCCGCGGGAAGCACGCCGTAGAGGCTGCCAACCAGCAAACCAAGTTGAAGGCCAAGCTCCTCTCCCTCCAGATGAGCAATCTCAAAACCCATCATGGCCCTGCGGCTGGTGCACAAAAACCATCAGCTGCACCTGCAGAAGCCTCTAAATCGGCTGCTGCTCCAGCCGGCGCCGCAAAATCATCCGAATCATCAAGCAAATCCGCCACTTATTCCTCAACCCCCAAATCACACCAAGAAGCGACCATCTGTGCAGGAAGCAGAATCAAACGCACAACCTCAAAAAATAACCGCAAAGCGCGTAAAGGGAGAGCGATGAACCCGTGATGCACGGCAGTTCTACCCTCCCAAGCCCCCCCAGAAGTGGGGAAATATCTACAAGGAACATTTTGTAACATATTGAAGTGAATATCAAAATGCAGTAAAGCGGTTTTCCCCGCCTGCTAAGGAGGGGACAGATTTAGCGCCATTTAGGCGATAAATCAGGGGTGGTCTAAAAACCTATCAGTAGGGCACCAGCCTATGCTTCTGCGAAGCTTCGGAGGACAAGACGGCTAGGCAAGCCCCAAACTCTAAAAGCAGTTTGCGTTGCAAGTTTAGGCGAGTACCATTTCGAGGTTTCTCGACCACCTACCTTCGCTCTTCGAGCTACGGTAGATCGGATGGACCAACATCTAAATCAGAAGGACCAGCCCTTAATACTACTGGCGGTGGCGGAAAATCAGGCAGTGGCGAAGAAGCAAGCAAAGCAGCCAATTACTCCTCGACCACCAAAGCTCACCAAGAAGAAGTCGTTGGTAAAGGGCGAACCAAACGCCGAAGATCTAAAAATCGCAGAAGAAGCCGGGGAGGAAAAGGAATAAATCCTTAAATTAGCCCCCTACTCTTTTACAGAGGATACGTTACACCGGCCTGATCTGCCCCTTACCTTTCACAACATATTTAAAGGTGGTGAGCTGCTCAACCCCAACAGGACCCCTTGCATGTAGCCTGCCCGTGGCAATACCAATTTCTGCCCCCATGCCAAATTCACCACCATCGGCAAACTGGGTTGAGGCATTTTGCATCACAATAGCGCTGTCTACCCCGTTCAAGAAATAATCCGCAACCTGCTGGTTCTCAGTAATCACAGCTTCCGTGTGATGAGAACTGTGCTGATTGATAAAATCAACCGCCTGCCGATAATCATCTACACATTTGATGGATAATATACTATCGAGATATTCTGTATCCCAATCCTGTTCGGTAGCTGGTTTAATGGATGAATCAATGGCACAGGACACTTCATCGCCGCGCAACTCACACCCTTTCTCTGTAAGGGCGCTTACGATTTTAGGAATCAATTGAGCTGCAACCACTTTATCAATAACCAACGATTCTGTAGCTCCACACACGCCCGTACGGCGCATTTTTGCATTTACCAATACGTTCAATGCCATTGTTTCATCCGCATCGTGATGAATATACGTATGGCAATTACCATCAAGGTGCTGCAATGTTGGCACACGGCTTTCTTCGATAATTCGCTGAGTTAAACCTTTTCCACCACGCGGAATGATCACATCAATAAAGTCGACCATTTTCAACATGATACCCACCGCATCACGATCCTGCGTAGGGACTAACTGGATAGCATCTTTAGAGATACCCGCCTCATCTAACCCGTAATGCAGGCAAGCAACGATCGCTTGCGACGAATGGAAACTTTCTGAGCCGCCGCGTAAAATAGCCGTATTACCCGACTTAAGGCATAAGGCGCCGGCGTCCGCTGTGACATTAGGCCTTGATTCATAAATAATTCCTATCACGCCTAAGGGCACGGATACTCGGCTAATATGTAACCCATTTGGGCGATCCCAGGCCGCCAGTTCGCGACCGACAGGATCAGGAAGGGCTGCAATGGCCTCCAATCCTTCGGCCATAGCCTCGATACGTTTTGCATTCAAGACCAGCCTGTCGATCATGGCTCCCGACAATCCCTTTTGCTTGGCAGCGTCTACATCCTGATGATTAGCAGCAAGAATAATCTCTACATTCTGGCGCAGGGCTGATGCTGCGTTGCTCAGTGCTTTATTTTTAAGTGAATCTGGGGTTCCGGCAAGCTCCAGTGCAACGGCTTTAGCCCGATTACCAATAGCTTGCATTTGTTCCTGGAGAGTTACAGTACCGGCTATCATGTCAACCTCACTTAATATATTGATTTACCGCATTAACACCCAGTGAGTCTATCATGAATTCATGGTATTCTCAATAAGACGACCCGCGGAATTCCTATCCAAACCTAACAAATAAACTCCCAACCCCAGTCAAATACCAACGCCCTACAGGTAACTAATGCTTGAAATAATCCACAATCTTCTGGGCCGCCTTATGATCGATTCCTTTTACCTTTAATAAATCCTCAAGGAGCGCCTCTGCTATCCCCTGGATAGAACCAAAATGATTTAACAAAGCCCGTTTACGTTTGGGGCCAATACCTGGAACATTATCCAGCACCGATTTTGTCAGTCCTTTACTGCGCATATCACGATGGGAGGTAATACCGAAACGATGGGCTTCGTCGCGCAATTGCTGGAGGTAATACAGCACCTTATCATGCACATCCATACCAAAAGGCTCCCGATGGATCATATGGAATATTTCTCTCCCGGCATTGCGATCCGGACCTTTGGCAATACACACCAGCGGCACATCAATCTCTAGCGTTGCCAAAACCGAATAGGCTGTACTTAAATGCCCAGCACCTCCATCGACCATCACTAAATCGGGCCACTTGCCTAAAACACGGTTAGGATCTTCCTCTTTCAAACGGCTAAAGCGACGCACTAATACTTCATGAAGCATAGCATAATCATCACCAGGATTTAATTCGGTGGAACGGATTTTAAATTTACGATATTCGTCTTTAATAAATCCTTCTTCACCCGCCACAATCATGGCCCCCACCGCATATTGTCCCATGATATGGCTATTATCATAGACTTCAATACGTTTAGGGATGGCAGGTAATTCAAAACGTTTCGATACTTCTGCCAGAATTGCCTGCTGCGCCTTGTGCTCACTCATTTTACGGCCGAGCGATTGTTTGGCATTTTCGATCACTGTTTCCATTAAATGATATTTGTCTCCCCGTTTAGGAACCGTGATCGATATTACAGATCCCGTTAAATGGGATAAAGCCTCTTCAAAACTTTCACGCGAAGCAAAATCATGGCTGAGGTATATATGCGAAGGCGCTGGATGGTTTTGATAGAACTGCCCTAAAAAAGCCTCCAGTACTTCTTCTGTACCGGCATCTTCGGCATGGGTTGGAAAATAAGTGCGGTTTCCATAATGCTGACCACCCCTGAAAAAAAACAATTCAATAGCCACCACACTCCCACCGCGATACAGGCCGATAATATCGGCATCTTTAATGGATTTAGCCTGAATATCAAATCGCGCCTGGACATAGGTTAAGGCTTTGATCCGATCACGATAGATTGCTGCCTTTTCATAATCAAACTGATTACTTGCTTCTTCCATCTGTTTAGCAAGGTCACGTTGAATCTCACTGCTCTTACCATTTAAAAACATCATGGCCTGCTTGATCGATTCGCCATAAGCATCTTTAGAAATTTTCTCCACACACGGTGCGCTGCAGCGTTTAATCTGATATTCCAGGCACGGCCTTTTACGCGCCGCAAAATAGGTATCTGAACATGGACGTATCAAAAAGATTCTCTGCAATGTCAGGATAGTCCGATTAACATCACCAGCTGATGCAAAGGGTCCATAGTAAAACGCATTGCTGCTTTGCTTCCCCCGATGGCGGGTAATTTGCGGGTATTCATGTTTCGTCACCATGATATAGGGGAATGATTTATCGTCTTTGAGTAATATATTATATCGCGGTTGCAGGTTTTTAATAAGGTTAGCTTCCAGCAATAACGCTTCACCTTCGGTTTTGGTGGAGACAAACTCCATACTGTGCGTTTGGGCAATCATGTTTTGTATACGATACGTCAATCGCTCTGGCGACGTATAGCTAACAACGCGTTTAGGCAGATTTTTGGCCTTACCCACATACAGCACCGTTCCGTCGTGGCTTAACATTCGATAGACCCCAGGCGAAGTCGGAAGTCTTGGGATATACGAAGCAATAGCCGCTACCCCTTTTGTGAGTGAATAACCAGAATCGCGTGTCATCTCATCATACCCATTATGCAACCTTTCACTTGACCGTTAGCCGTAAAGCTGGATTATACTAAGAATAAGGTCTTTGACCAATCTTATCTTCCATTTTTACCCTATAACCAGGTTACGCATGTCTACACCTCCCCTCCCCCATGTATGGGTACTCGCCGACCCCAGAGTTGGCACATCCTCACAAGCCATTGGCATCGCCGAAGCTTTGGGATGGCCGTTTGAAATTAAAAAGCTAACCTACAGCCCACTGGGCGTACTTCCCAATATAATCCTGGGCAAAAGCCTGTTTGGTATCGATAAACAACTAAGTGATACCCTTACCCCGCCTTACCCTAATGTGATTATTGGTGCAGGAAGGCGTACCGCACCCGTTGCCAAATATATTAAATCGCAATCCAACGATCCCTGTTTTTTAATTCACACCATGGATCCAGAAACGTCTTATAGCGATTTTGACTGTGTATTTCTGCCAGAACATGATGGCGCTGCCACTCAGGATTTCGTCTTTCCCATTTTAGGGGCACCTCACCGTGTGACCGCCTCTAAAATTCAAGAAGCTTATCAAAAATGGCGTCTGCAATTCTCTCAATTGCCCGATCCTAAAATCGCAGTGCTGGTAGGTGGTAATTCCAATGGCAAAACCTTTACCCCCGACCATGCTACTGACCTGGCCATGAAAGCCACCGCTTTAGCAACAGCCCTTGATGGCTCGTTACTGATTACCACCAGCCGCCGAACCAACAGCAACGCAATCGATGCGATGAAGGCCAATATTAATTGCCCCTATTACATGTATGACTGGCGCGCTCCCGACCTGGCTGAAAATCCCTATATGGGCTTTTTGGCTTTAGCTACCGCAATTGTGGTCACCGGCGATTCAGTATCAATGGTTTCAGAAGCCTTAGCCACTGGCAAACCCTTATTTATTTTTGCACCCGATGAGTTGGTGGTTCCAAAATTCAGGCAATTCCATCAGCAGCTTTATGATCGGGGTTATGCTAAAAAATTGGGATCATCATTACGTCTATGGCAATATCAGCCACCGGATGTGATGAATAAGATTACCACCATTGTTCACGATTCTTTTATCAAAAAATGGCAAAAATTAGGAGCCACATTATGAGCCTACAGACCCGTTACCTTATCCATTCGACTTTGACCCTCCTCCTCCTCGGTGCATGCTCTGTAGCCGAACCAACACCGCTTAATCTTCGTCCGGTTATCAAGCCTTCGGTTTCGAACAGCAACGTTGGACAAGGTCAAAAAATTGGTGTAAGTGTCAGCGATGACCGGCCTAATAAAAAAGTAGGGGATTATGGTCCGAATGAATCACTGCGTGCAGATGTCACCGTTGAAGATTTAACTGCCCCGCTTCTGGATGTGGTGAATCAAGGCCTGAAGAGCAAGGGATTTGATCCGGTTCCCACTAGCTTCTCTCACAACAAAACACTGCATATACGCATCGTTTCACTGCAGCTCAATTCATCCACCGCGCGCATGGATTCGTCATTGGATCTCCAGGCAACTGTTTCCGCCGAAGCCACCAATGGCAACGCGAATATGAGCAAGGTGTTCCACGCTGAAGAAAAATCACAAGCGCAATTATTGTCGGAAAAGAAACGTAATCATATCCAAGCCGATTCCATACTTTCGGATGCATTGACTAAAGTATTGGAGGATCACGAGCTGGCAACCTTTTTGGCAAGGTAATGTCATCCGCGAACGACTACTTTCTACCCGTATTAATACAACATACTATTTTGCTGATTATCGCTATATTTTTGTTGCACACGCGAACTAAATGCTTGAGGGGGAACAATTGATTTCTCTCTCTCTTGAGACATCATTTGCCCACGGTGTTCCGGGCCTTCGCTGCCAGACGTTTGTGTTTGAACACGCTCATCACTTAACAAGGGATGTTCCGTAAGCTTAGAAAATGGTGGAAGCGTTATGCGTTGCAATGGAGGAGGAGGACAGACATTCTTTATTTTATTCATACCAGCGTATTTTGGAGATTTATTGCTCTTTGCCGAAACCAGCTTGTCCTGTACCATTCTAAAGTGGCTATACTGACCTGAATAATTATTGTTAGTCACCGGCTGCGACAAAGCACTTTGTGACGTTGGGAGCACTTTTCCTCCAACCAACGGAACAGGGAGACTCTGCAAATTGTCCCCTATTTTCAAAGGACTGCCAAAAGGTTGGTCCGTGATAAATGCTATCTTCATTTTATAGAGATCTGCTCCCATCCCAGAGGCATTGTTTTCCTTTGGATTGATTGCAATATACTTTTTTTCCTGTCCGTCCCGTTCTCTCATATAATCCTCAACACCGCCCTATATATATTCTAGAATAATATAATTTCCTGTAAATCAGCAACGTCCAAAACCACCACTTATTTCCTTTATTTCCGTTTTCTTTGAAAACTGGTCATCAAAACGAGACTGCAATTCTTTTTCCATGTCACGGCGTTGTGATAAGAATTCTGGCTCGGTGATACTGGTCTGTAACTGGTGCAGCATTGAATTTGCCTTGCTGACGATAAAGCCACGCTGTAGAAACCGCGTTAAGATTCCCGATAATGCGTGTCGTTCCTCCCGAGGTAAATCCTCTGGAAAAACAGAAGCAGCCACGTTCATGATAGTTTGCGGCGTGATGATTTCCTCATATTTTTTCATCGTTCTCTGCCGGGCCACTGCGCGGTTAATTAAAGGCAGGGTTGATAAATCGAGGGCTTTAATCGCCGTAGGAAAAGCATGATAATGGGTGTCATCTGCCGCATGCCCAAGCAAATCGTGGAAATGTGAACGCACCAAATCAGTTGCTACCAACCATGGGCTTCCTTCCATCCGTTCCTTATTAGGATCTTGCCTCAATCGACGCTGAATGTCGGTTGGCATCCACCATTCAGCATCGATCACTCCTAGTGGATACACCAAGCTTCCATGCATGCTCTTAGTCGGTTTTCCGAAAATGACTCCCACATTTTGTCGATAATTTTCGGTGTCTCCATTATCAGCTGTTGTGAGCAAATATTTAATATCTATTCGTCCATACACTTCGAGTTCTTTAATCTCATCGCTGACATGAGTGCCTCTTTCTGGGTCGGCAATTTCATGAATATGGACGGTTGTCACTCCTCGTGCATTCACACGAAAAGGTGTGCTCCAATCAAAATGTTCAGCATCGTAATAATCAGGCCAGGTGTTGGTGACAATCAATGGTACTCGCTTATCATTAACTATGCCATAGGCTATATAAGCATCGGGCACATGCTTAGGTGCTAATAATTTCCCCAATCGCAAAGCCAGGCATTCTTTTCTAATGTAAAACAGATCGTTTAACTGATCATCCATCCGTAGGTAACTATTGGTCTGTACCAATGACTTTACGTGGTAATTTTCAACTTGGACACTGCTTTTATTGTCAGTCTTACTCTTGCGATTGGCCCGATAGACAAGGTTGTGACCTTTTGTTTCTTGTTCAATAAGGGTAAGGTACTTTTCTAATTCAAAAGGAGGACGATAGACAGGCCGCGAGGCCACCACACTTGATACCCACCGCCCAACGTTTGTTGTTGAGTATAATCCCACACTCAAAGGCTTATAATATTTTGCTAACATAACTTCTTCTCCCTCATCACAAGACAACGCATTCCCAACGCCGCGCATCTTACACAAAAGGGGCCATATTACAACCACTCAATGGTAAACAATCTTTAACGATACGCCATACAAACCGGCACTAAAGTGACGTTGCTGCTTTACCTTTACATTGTTGGAATAATGCTGGCATCCTTTGTGTTATTCCATGGGCATATAGCTTCCATGTGTTCCTATACACAGCCCCGTCTAGACCAACGAGATGCACAGGTTTATGTTCTGGAACATCTGGCCTGATATCATGATGTCTTCAATCCTCGTAAAGCGAGGATGGTTCCCCTTTTTATCTGCAGCATCCCACCCGAAAGCACCCATTTTGCCACCCTCTGAATTAAATGATCAGCCATTTAACCACCAATAACTGGCGATAGAGCCACCAAAACTAGCCTTCTACAAACTTTCTGAGATAGTGCTTGCAGCTTAGGCTAAAGGGGTGTATAAAGGATATCCTATTAAAGTTTCCAAAACTTTTTAAGTGTCGCGGGGTGGAGCAGCCCGGTAGCTCGTCAGGCTCATAACCTGAAGGCCGCAGGTTCAAATCCTGCCCCCGCAACCAAATCAAATTAAGGGTTTTAGCCCCTTTACAGTTTTCCCAAAAAATCTCCGTTGCTACCCCGTTGCTACCTTCAATTTGGGTTTTCTTTTGGTTCCTATCTAACAGATCCCATAATAATAATATTGCATCCGGCTCTTTTTAGGCTATAAGTCAAAATACCTTGATTCAATTGGCGTCCTTTCCTTGGAAGATTTGGGCACTTTTTTTATGTGGATAATTTAAATGCTGGAGACAGAAATTGAATCCAATAAGCTTTTGGAAGAGAAACAACAAAATCAACGAAATGAAATAAGACTACACCAATTTAAATTGGTCGACTTGGCGAACAATTATGCAAGTACAGGATTGCGCACCATCGTTATCCTAAATGCAGGCGCGCTATCATTAATACCTACCTTTATTACGGCCTTTCGAATATCAAAAATTAACCCGGATATGTTAGGAGCTGGCATGGTCTTTTTTGTATTCAGTATTTTATCCGTTTTAAGCGTTTACCTTTTCGGCTACCTGTCCTCTTCTTTTGTAGCTAGGAGTTGTATAGAAGAATCAAATTGCCGGTATTGGACACTTAATATTTGCCATTTCATCGAACGCCAAAGGGCCGTTCCTCAGGATTGGTCTGCTAAAGAACAATATCATAGAAAGAAAGTCAATAGATGGGTTTCTTACGCCAATGTTCTTGAAGTTGTGGCTATTATTTTAACCTTAAGTGCTTTGTTTTTCTTCTTCTTGGGAACAATATATTCTATTAAAGCACTACCAGTCAACATACTCGTTTCGCAAACTGGACTGGTTCCAGAAATTAAGAATACAGAAAAAATTAGTAAGAACTGTATCATCGGGGTAGTGAACGAGAGAAAAACAGGTAATAGCCATTAGACAGTGTTTATCTGTGGCTATCACACAAAATATTAAACCTTGTTAAGTGTTGATTTTGATGTTGTTCCTTTCGATTTTCTGAAATTGTTCTGCTTTTGAATTAGCCTCATGGTTAAATGGTGATACATAAATTGCTGGATACTGTTTAGCATAAAGTCCATGAGTGATAACGCTAACTTCTAGTTTAGCTTCATCAATCAATTTGTCCCTCAGCCATGTTGATTGTTTGTGATTAGTATCAATAGCTGCAACAGCATCTAGGCGAATCTTGACCGTTTCCAGCACTTCATGAATAGCTTTAAACATGGATGCGCTAACCTGGTATTTAGGATTGAATGGTTGAAATTCATAGGTTGGTTTATCTTTAAAGATACGAAGGGTTTGTGTTATCCAATGCAAGAAAAAATTAGACATATCCGTATGAGCCATCATTGCAATATTAATGGCTCCCTGCTCTGAGAATAGAAGCACATCATTCCCTTCTAATCGAATCATTGTTGCCTTAACCTTCTTGGTCATCGATGCATCGAAAAAGAACTTGAATTGATAGTATAGTTTTTCTGCTCGATGACGACTAAAACAACCCAGGGCTTTGCTTAACTGTTTTGCTGTGATCCAGGGCTTGTTATCAATTTCATAGAAGGTAAGAGGAATGCCTCTAAACTTAAAGATTGACGTTGAAGGGGATTCTTGAGGGATAGGATTTATCATAATACCCCTCGTTTCTGACTTGTTCTGAGGTGCTCCCAAATGTTGTACCAGTTAGAAGTAGAGTCCTGAGTTTCTTATAACTGCTTTTGGTTTCGCGATCAACACCACATTGGGCATGCCCAATGTGGTGTTGATCGCGGCGAATTGCTCAGGTGTCCAGAAATGGTTCTGCATGTGTTCCATAACACATTCCTGGAGCTTGATATCCTTGTCTTTAACAACAAACATCATTAGGTGTTGCACTTCATTTTAGAGCAGGCCGATGACACCAAAATCGGCGTTACCCACGCCACCATCGGCGCAGGAACCATCACCATAGCAGGCCAGGCGGCAACCAATGACCAACTGAATGGCGTTAACCGCGATGTGAACAACGTACAAGAAATCCTGGTGGATGAGCATGATCATCTAGATATAGAAATCCCGCTGAGTGGGTTTAAAGATATTGCGGATATGGCCGATGATATTGTTGCTAAAATTAGAGCAGGAGCAACCAAAGCCGAGATTGCTAAAATACTGGCAGATTCAGGATTGACGGATGAACAAAGAAAGGATGCCATTATGCTGGCTCAAGCTGGATCAATTATAAGCTTGGAAGACTTAAACAAGGCAAAAGCAGAGGCTGCCGATTTATTGTCGAAAACGGATCCAGAGATAGAGGCAACAATTAAAGCAATGTCGATGCAGGAAAAATTATCTTTATACTTGGCTTTAGCTTATTGCGATAGTTCAAAAAACTCTAGAGTAGATGAATTAAAATTAGCCGTTGTGAGTTCACTGCCAGACAAATATAATTTCTATGGAAATGATGGAAAAATCATTCAAAATCTTCCCGATAGATTATATGATGAATTGACACACGATCCTGGATTTAAGGATTTCTATGATCAGTTTGCTGCTAAAAAGAGTGATCCAGCTTATATGAAGGACTTAACTGTTATGGTGGCAACAACGGTAGCTTCAGTATTAGGGTTAAGCTCAGTCCCAACAGTAAGCATTTCTTCAACAGCAAAATATGGTGACTCACAGATGGCACATAAGGATGGAACCATATATATTGACCCCAATTATTTAAGAACAGGCATGAAAAATTCTACATTTTCAAGCGTGGTTTCTTTAATTAGCCATGAAATGATTCATGCATACCAAGCTGATCAAGTTAATACTGTAATAGGCGGATACCCTACTACTGTTCCTATTAATGTTGAAAACACCGATTTAAATGATCCTCAAACTTTAAATGCGATGATTTATGCTATTAATAAAGCCAGTTATGTTAACAGCGGAGCTTTATATTATGTCCAACCCGTTGAAAGCCAAGCCTATAAAATACAAAACAAACTAAGAAACGATTTGAACAAATGGAGCTTAGGACAGCAATGATTAAAAATATAATAATTAATACATGTTATAATTCAGTAGCTTTACTAATTTTTATTCTTCTACCTTGCTTATCATTAAAAGCTCAGGAAGCTACAGAAATAAAAAAAGAAAGCTATGATAGATTTTGGCCGAATATTAAAAAAGAGTATAAGTATCCTGTCCGTATAAATATTATGTATACCGGTGATGCTGTTCCTGGAGGATTTGGAAAAGACACACCCGAAGAAAAATTAGAGAATATTGAAATAAACCGAGATACTTTAAAGATTATTCATAGAAATATCATCAATGATGCGGATTATCTTAGTAACAAATCCTCTAAAAAAGGAAATTACTTAAATTATCTTCAAACTCCAATAGCGCTTAAAGAAGGTTACATAAAACACAAATTAGTATTTCCCCTTGATTGTGGTTATATAACCATTGATAAACATCATTATATATGGGCATCGCCGCCCGATAATGCTTGTCGATGGTTACTATATAATTTTGAACATATGGTTGATAAGAATTCAGTATTTCAAATATATTTTTTGAGCGATGTAAGACCCATACCTGAAATGAAGTCAGGGATGAGAAGATATGGTACTAGGCTTGAATCATTTGAAAGAAATGATCCTTATTATGCTCAAGGGTTAATACGCTACTTAGAACAAGAAGGCTTTAGAATCAAAGCAATTGAAGAAGGTGTAAAATTGGATTCAATTGATTATAAAGCCGAATGAGGCCCGTTATCCGCTGACCGTCTTTAATCCTAAAGATTTCAAGGAATAATAACACTTCTTCTTGTTTTCATCGGCTACTGAGATTTAAAATTACAGATCATGATAAATCAATATGTTATTGATTAAGGAATGTTGATTTTGGTGTCCCGCTGAGATTTGGTATGTTCCTTTGAGTACATACGATCCAAGAAGAACAAGAGCGGTAGCCTTTCATGAAAAAGAAAAACAGGTATTCGCTAACTTACATATAAAAATGAGCCAACCCTCCATTTAACTTCCAATTGAAAATAATTCCTTGTTTTCAACTTTATACCATAGTATACAATTTTCCTTCTATGGGAAATAGCCATTAATTCGCATTCGGTATTTATGAAAAAATTGGGTCAAGAATTGTCAATAAAGTTACATCACTGCCTTGTGTTAATGGTGTCTGTAATACTGGCACTACAACCTATGTTAGCGTCCATCGTCTACGCACAGACTGTGATTACACCGGACACAGCCGCTCCTTTAGCCAATCAACCCACTGTTGCTGAATCGCTTAATCATACACCGGTAGAAAATATTGCTACACCATCTGCTGCAGGTGTTTCCCATAACCAACTAACCGATCTACAAGTTGGCAATGAAGGCTTGATTGTGAATAATTCTGCGTCAAAGGGAATCTCAACCCTTGGCAGTGTTGTTATTGGCAATTCTAATCTTAGCACAGGCCATGAGGCGAATATTATCCTCAATGAAGTCACCGGCACCAATACCACCAGTTTAAACGGCCCCACAGAAATCTTCGGCAAGCAGGCGGAGTATATTGTTGCTAACCCCAACGGCATCAGCTGCAATGGTAGCAGGCCATGACATTACGATGGATGCCCATGATGATATTAACATCCTTTCCAGCCAATTACAGGCCGGGCATGATGTGATCCTCAACAGCGATAATAACATTAACCTGTTGGCACTGGATGCTGATAACAGCTACGCCGAATCGCATAAGATGACTAGCATCGGCGTAACCGTTGCTATTCAGGAAGGATTTACCGGCTTGATTGATTCTGTAAAAGGGCTAGGTGATAAAGGTTCCGGCAGCTATGCAGGAATCCAAACGGCAGCAGATGCGTTTAAGGGAGCTTCGCAATTTGCATCGATGTATAAAGCCAGCAAAGGCTTTACGGACCCATCACAATTACTGCCTAGCATTTCTCTCAGCCTTGGAATATCCAGCAGCTCCTCTAAATATGAAACCAGCGGCAGCAATTTTACGCAGACGCAAATTACCGCCGGACATGATTTTATTAGCCATAGCGGTAAGGACACGACTGTAAAGGGAGCGAATATTCTGGCACAGAATGTGAATATGGATGTAGACGGCGACCTCAACGTAGAATCAGTACAAAACACCCAGGAAACCAGTAAAAGCGAACATAGCGGCGGCATGAGTGTGGGTATTAGTTATGGTGTTAATGGCTTATCACCAACATTTGGCGCAAATGCCTATAGCGGCAGTGGTGATGGGCACAGGAAGTGGACGGATAACGTCACATCGATTATCAGCACTAACTCAGTTGATATTGATGTCACCGGCAAAACAACCCTAACAGGTGCTATGATCGCACAAGCAACTCCACAAGAAGATGGCACCTACACAGACGGCGGCAACCTCACCTTAAACACCGGTTCACTGGAAGTAAGCGATTTAACCGATGAAGATATCTGGCATTATGACGGCGCTGGAATAGCCGTTGGCTTTGGCGGGCCTCCAGGACAACCGGTCTTTGGATCAGGTTCTAACTTATCCTCATCCTATACCCCGTCCCTAAAGATAGAAGATGACACCAAAATCGGCGTTACCCACGCCACCATCGGCGCAGGAATCATCACCATAGCAGGCCAGGCGGCAACCGATGACCAACTGAATGGCGTTAACCGCGATGTAAACAAGGTTCAGGAAATCCTGGTCGATGAGCATGATCATCTGGATATAGAAATCCCGCTGAGTGGGTTGAAGAGCATATCTGAAATGATATCGGATATTGCCAGCAAGATTGGAGCAGCTTCTTCGCAAGGCGTCACATTGGGCGCACTTGCCTCATTGGATCAAAAGCTAGCTCAACAGGGAGTATCCGCAGAAGAACGCAATGCCTTATTATCAACCCCGGAAGGTCAGCATTTAGCCAATGTGGAATATGGGATGGAAGTTTTAAAAGCTATTTATGGCAATGATATCCCCATAGAATTTATCCAAGCTATTAATGCTGGCATATTGCCAGTGCAGACGGAAGCTGGCTTACGCTGGTTCCCTGCTGATCAAATTGCAAACCACGACCCTAACTTGCTTGGTGGTGTAGGGCCGACGATTAAAGTAAGCAGCAGTTCGCTACCGGCTTTAACATCGGAACAGATTATATCGGAATATTATGCAACTCCTCAGGCGAGTGATGGCTTACTTGCTGCTGGGCAGTTAGCCACAAGCGTCTTGAATGATATCAATTACCTGCAAGAACACTGTAATTGTTTGGGAGCGATTAATGCTGCTGTGGTCATAGGTATCCCTACGGTGATGGGAGCAATAGCCGGTGGTCCTATTGGTGCAGCTATTGGACTGCTGGAAGGAGGCTCAAGCCTGACCATCCAAACCATCATCATGGATTCTCCAGTAGGAAAATCCGTCAATGATGTCATTACTTCAGCGATCAAATCATCCGCAGAATATTATGTAAGTCAGGGATTATCACCCGAGGATGCGTATTCGTTGGGAACGATATCTGTACTGAGTACTGTTATGGCCGCGCCAGCGGCTTTGGGGATAACCACTAAGGCAGTTTTGGAAGTGGCAGGTACAAATTTAGTCAAAACTTCGGTTATAAGCGAGATTGAAGGCACAGTTGGCAAAGGAGTGAATGGCTTAGCAAAAGATGTATTGGTAAACGCAGACAATGCGGTAATTGATAAAAATAAAATAACTGGTTATGCGTTAAACCCTGAACATCCGGTAGGCGGGAATAAAGCTACTGTTTTTGAATCGGCATTGGGATATAATCAATCAAACGCCGACAATCTTATCTTACAAGTAAAAGAAGGTGTTAAAAATTATCCTGCTACTTTAGGAAATGCCGATGAATTTGGACAACGCTTTACCGTAGATATGCCGATTACGGGCCCGAATGGAAAGACGGCTACCGTTAGAACTGGATGGATTTATGACACAGGTTCTAATATTCCACGATTAACCACTATTTTCGTAAAATAAAGACTCATATTATGAATAATTATTCCCTTCTAGATGTTGTTGTATTGGCAAAAGATATGCCTGGTACAGAACTTAAAGCTGGAATGAGAGGAACTATTGTTCATATTTATTCGAAGCCTACACTAGCATACGAAGTCGAGTTTTGTGATAATAAGGGTAAAACTATCGCAGCACTTGCCCTGCAACCAGAACAATTATTACCGTTCAACTCTTAGTACGATAATTTGATAGATATCCCCCCACATACGGTAGCACTAATAATGTCTATTAAACATTAGTACTGATTCTTGACTATGGAACAGAAATTATGCAGTCGGATGTTTCGTAAGTGTCCGGTGAACCCGCTTAAATTAGCAATTCTTAATCCAGTTTGAGGTTCCAGGCTAGCAACTCGTGGATTTTTTGTGAGTTATGATCTTGGATTTTTGTCAGGACGGCTGCCAGGTATTTTTGTGGATTGATGCCGTTAAGTTTTGCTGTTTCGATCAAGTACTTAACTATAAAGGTTTAAAAAAATTTATGAGAATATTAGCAATTTTTTTTATAGTTGTTTTATCGAGTCTGACGCAAGTTTTTGCAGCAGATCATCCCAAGCACTGGCCAATTAAAAAAAAATCAATGCACAGTCCAGTAAAAATCAGCCTCTCATATTGGGGAGGTTTAGCTATTGCTCCTAATAGCCATGATTATGCAGCCAAAGAATTGAAAGAGAAAATGACGGGTATCCAGAAACACATTCAATCCTCAAAAGAGGCCCTCATTGAATTAAATCAAGATAACACCTGGGAAGAAATTATCGAGTTAAATCCTTTCTGGAAAGGGGGATATTTGCCATATTTAATGGGAAAGAATTCTGGCCAGGAAGGTTATGGACAGCATCCAACTACCCTTCCTCTAGAATGCGGATATTTAGTAATTGATAAACAGGATTTTGTTTGGCCATTCCCTAATAAGGGGCCATGCGAATGGTTGTTATATGAATTCGCATGGCGAATAAATAGGACAAGTAGGGTATCTGTGATAACACCCATAGGTTTCCACGAACGGCCAAAAAAGAAAAATTATGCAAAATCTAGACCCATTCCAGTTGAAACAGGTGTACAAACAGCACATTATGGCCCTGAGGGATTTCCAGCAGGCGATCCTTATTTCGCTCAAGGAGTTATTGGTAGTTTAGAAGATAATGATTTTCGAATTACCAGCATTGAAGAGGATATTGAATTTGATCCTAATAAGTTACAAGCACTTTATCTTCATGATATCAAATGAGGTAATTGCAAAATTATTTTCTGATTCACATTTGGACTTGGGAAGATATGTGCAGCACTCGATAGGCAGCATCCGCGCGATTTATTTGATATCAAATACATGCTTCTAAACGACACATTTACAGATGAGATAAAACGTGGCTTCCTATTATGCCTGCTAAGCAGTGATCAACCACTTCATCAATTATTACGCCATAACCATATCGACCAAACACGTACATTGGATGAGCATTTTAAAGGTATGACGGAAGACAATTTTACGTATGAAGAATTTGAAGCAACCCGTCTATTACTCGATGAAACCATTAAAACATTGCTTACCGATAATGACCGTTCTTTTATTCTTAGCTTTAAAGCCGGCGAACCTGAATGGGAGAAATTTGGATTCAGTGATTTTGAAAAATTCCCTGCCATTCAATGGAAATTACATAACATCCGAAAACTTAAAACTAGCAACCGTACGAGTCATCAACAACAATACTTGGCTCTGGAAAAAATATTGAAGGCTTCCAGTTCTTCCTCACAAATCCTTAGCCTCCTCCAAAACAGCATCACGAAGATGTCGGTTTAATTCATTTTCAAAGATAACATTAACCGGCCTTCCAATTAGCTCGATTAGTTTTGACAATCTCCACATAGCGAAGGAATTTGGGGACTTAACGAGGAAAAAATTATTTTCATCTGCGCACTTGCATTCAGCAAAATCAATCTGCTACATTGTATATAAGATGCAAGAAGCTATTAAATAATCCCTGAATTTGATATAATTCACACGAATCTTTTAATACCACTACAACCAAGAAAGAACGATTATGAAACTTATCCATCGAATGAAAGTTCTTATGTCCGTTATACAGGAATTAGGCGGCACTATAACCAACGAGCGTTTTCATAAATTATTATTTTTATATTGCACAGAGTTTAGTGAGAATAACGCTTATTATGAATTCATCCCACTAGCAAATGGACCTTTTTCTCTCCAGGCTGAAGCCGATAAAACTATTTTAAAAAATAAATATCAACTAGAAAATTTACAAGACTGGGTTGCATCACCCAATATAGAACGTCATGCTATTTCGCTTGATCTCTTTGAAAAAATGGCTGTTCAACAATTAAAGAATGCCTGGAAAGACAAAAGCTCTGAAGAGCTTAATTCCTATATTAAACAAACATTTTCTGACTACGCCGCCTCGGAAAATGCGTCTCTTCCCTGTGATGAAATAAGCTTCTTCACCATTGGTTATGAAGGACGCAGCCTTGAAGGGTACTTAAATATCCTACGTAGAAATCAGGTACGGCTCCTATGTGACGTACGGAAAAATGCCTTTAGTCAGAAATATGGCTTCTCCAAAGAGGAGCTAAAGAACGCACTAGCCCTGATTAGTATCCAATACACGCATATTCCAGACCTGGGAATTGCTTCTGAAAAACGCCAGAATTTAAATAATGACCATGATTATAGTCAGCTGTTTGACGAATATGATAAACAAACCCTTACAAAACAACATGATAAAATAGAGTTACTTTTAAATTTGCTTGAACAACACAAACGTATCGCCATCACGTGTTTTGAAGCAAGTGTGTATCACTGCCATCGCAGCAAAGTAACATCCGCATTAAAATCAATGAAAGGTTTTATTTATCCAATAAGGCATTTATGATATGGAAGATACAAAAATACTTATTACAGTAAAAACATACCCACTGCCTTCTAAAAGTCACCTTGAAACCGTATGTACAGCTGGCATTTGCGAAGATGGACGTTGGGTACGCTTATATCCCGTTTCTTTCCGGCAAATGGATAAGGAACAACGTTTCTCTAAATATCAATGGATTCAAGTTCCACTCATTAAAGATACTCGTGATCCAAGACCGGAGAGCTATAAGCTTGCTGGTAGTATAATTCCTCTTAATAAACTTGATACGAACCAACTTTGGGACAAACGTAAGGAGATCGTTTTAAATCAAGTCTATACCAATCTTCAATTGTTAATAAACGAAGCAAGGGATACCTCTATATTCACTTCGCTTGCTACATTCAAACCTGAAAAAATTATATCGTTTCAGGTTATAAATAATCACTCAATTCACGAAAAAAAGATCCAACATAAAGTACTTGAAATGCAGTTAGGAAAGGAAATAGGAAAACGTCTTGCTGAAAAAGTACCGTATTCGTTTTATTATATATTTACGGATGACTCAGGAAAAAGAAGTCGCATGCAAATTCTTGATTGGGAAATTTATCAACTCACGCGCAAGTTAATCCATAAATATAGGGGAAACAAAGGAATGATCTATTCCCATCTTAAAGCAAAATATTTCGATGAATTCACTCAAAATCGTGACCTATATTTCTTTCTTGGAACGCATAAATATTGGCATATACGCAGAAGCACTAATCCTTTTATGATCGTAGGAATCTTCTATCCACCGAAGCAAGATATAGTTATACATTAATTTCTGCGAGTAATTTCGATCCAATCCTTATCTTTATTTACTCAGCTTTTATCTCAAGAGTCATCATATCGATTGGTTCATATTTTCTATGATCCTAGTATGCCAGATAGCTGCTTTTTTGTTTCACAGATATTCGAAGCGAATCGGGATAAGGTATTAAGTGATCGCTCTTCAGACATTTAAAACCCTAAAGTTTGCTCATCTCATTCAAAAAAATACTATACGAAGAGCTTCCAATTTTTCTTCATAAGTATTTTGCCTTTCAGACAGCATCACAAAGATGGCATTTTTAAGTGTATAATTAATTCTATAAAGGTACTTATAGTACCTTCATATCAATATTTTCAAACTAAATAGCTTGATCAATTTTATCAGCGATAGTTGGCATAATTTTCTCCTTTTCCAGAACTATAATCAATATTACAAGTTATGCAATTAAATAATGTCAATTAGAATCCATTGCATATTTACAATATTTTATTGTTTCATTAATTATTTATTAAATTCAAGATAATTAACCCAATCATGGCCGGCCTAACCTACCTCCCCTACTTCATTACCCCATCACAAGAACAAACTCTCCATAACTATATCGACCAATAAAAATATACTATTTCGCGCCCAATATAGCCTATATTATAATACTGACTAACAGCCTTGCTGATGCTATAATACACGCCAAACCCCTAGACCGTATTTTAATACTTGCTAAATCTTCTTCCTCTATTATAATACGGGCCAGCACCCTTGCTAATGTTATAATATAGGCTAGCCCCTCAGCCCGTATTTTAATATCATCAGAGCTGGCAAAATAATAAAATAGAGAGCTTTTATGCCCGATTTTATCCTTAAAAAATTACCTATTCATATAAAAATTGATTACCCTAAGGAAGCTTATATTCTGATATCAAAATATGATGGGATGGTTGAGCTGATTGAAAATCCGGAAATTTTAACAACGTTGTTATTCATGCAAGAAGCCGTGACATCCTCTAATATTGAAGGAACCATTGCGACCATTTCAGATATCTTAAATTTTAATGTTGGTGATGAAATAGGTGAAAGGAAAAGTCTAGATATACAAGAAATCGAAAACTATCAAGACGCTTTAAAATACGCTATTAAAGAAGTAGAAGATAAAAATTATCTTATAACACCTTCCTTGCTTAAGAACATTCAGCATATCCTATTAGATAACGTTAGAGGAAAAGATAAACTAAGAGGAGTATTTAAGAAAAATCAAAACTATATCGGGAATAAATATGATCAGAAAATCACCTACATACCTGTTTCTCCACTTCTAACTACTGATTATGTAGAGAATCTTATTGAATATATTAACAGCTCTATTCCAAATGAATTAGATCCTCTCGTTAAAATTGCTATAATTCATGCGCAATTCGAATTAATCCATCCTTTTGAAGATGGGAATGGCCGAGTAGGAAGGATACTTATACCACTTTTACTGCGGAAATATAAAATAGTGGAAAGCCCTTTTTTCTATGCAAGCTATTATTTAGCTAAAAATAGAAACGTATATATAACAAGCCTAGAAAATATATCCAGCCATAATGATTGGGAAAGCTGGATCTATTTTTTCATTAAAGCGATGACAGAACAAGCTAAAATTTCAATGAATATCATAAGGGATTTGAATCAAATAAGAAAAGACACAAAAGATAAGATTAGTGAATTAAAGACATCCTTTTCTATACAAATAATTGATTTCTTATTTGAAAAAATAAAATTCGATACACTTTATTTTAGTAAGAAAACTGGCATTAATATTAATACGGCAAGAGCATTATTAAAAGAAATGGTTGCTAAAGAAATATTATCTGTTGAAAAGGTTGGTTCCGGCACAAAATCCAGCATTTATAAATTCAATGCGCTGTATGAAGTGATCAAGAAAATTGAATCTTAGAATAGATTGAATATATTGCGCAGGGCTTGGTCCACGATTGTTAGATGAACGCTCGCCTTCGGCTCACCGCTCATCTTCTAACAACCGAGGGTGGATTCTTACCCATACACGCCGTCATACTCACCTTTTTTAAGCAGCATGAGCCATAGGCAATAATGTAAAGCAAGTTTGTTGGTCATCACGCCTCACACTAAGAACCCCTTTTATCCTCAAACCATCTTAGGCCATGTAAGACAGAAAGAATCCTGTCTAAGGCAAAGCAGTCTTCATAAATTATCAACAGCAAATAAAAATCTCTGTTTCTAAGGAAATAACGGGCGCAGTTCAGAATACAGATTGTGATCTTTATTGACCATCGCGGATTTAGGGTTAGCCATTGCCCCTAGCGTAATGCTATCCCCTTCCATTCCGGGAGTGTTTAAATAACTGTGTCAGTTTCATCAATAGCTGTATATAACAGCGCAACAGGAGAAACTGATTATGAAGAAACAAACAAAAAGAAAAAGCCGTGTCCCCGAATTAACCCCATTGCAACAGGAGATCATCGCGTCGATCAGATCTGGTAAATCCCTGATGGGTGAAGGAGGTGTTTTGACCCTCTGTGATCAAGGGAGCCCTGGAGGCGGTTTTAGAAGGGAACTTGAATCACATCTGAGTGTTGAAGGAGATAAAAGGGTTTATCATGCCGAACCTACTTTAGTGCCTTCCCCACACAAACCGTAGGAACGGAAAGAGCACCAAGACGATGCGTAGCGAGCATGGGACATTTGAGCTTGTGACTCCCCGCGATCGTGAATCGAGCTTTGATCCCCAGCTTGTGAAGAAACGACAGACGGTACTTACCGATGAATTGGATAGCAAGATCCTGGCGTTGTTTGGGCTTGGCATGAGCTATGCTGAAATCTCCGGTCACGTGAAGGATATGTATGCGTATGAGGCTTCTCCCGCTACGATAAGCGCAGTAACTGACAAGTTGATTCCACTGATTGCGGAATGGCGAAGTCGACCACTGGAAGCGCTTTACCCGATTGTCTTCCTTGATGCGATGTTTTTAAAACCCGTGAGGGTGGCGAAGTTAAAACGAAAGTCATCTATAATATCCTGGGCATAGATAAGGACGGGCATAAGGAGATTCTTGGCTTTTATGCTGCAGAAAGTGAAGGGGCAAACTTTTGGTTGGGAGTACTAAACGACTTGAGGCAGCGTGGCGTAAAAGACATACTTATAGCCTGCATCGATGGTCTGAAAGGTTTTCCTGAAGCCATAAATACACTATTTCCACACACTGAAATCCAACTCTGTATTGTGCATCAGATTCGTAATTCCCTAAAATATGTAGCCAGTCGTGATCAAAAGGAATTTATGGGTGATTTAAAGGATGTTTATAAGGCACCTTCCAAAGATGCTGCAGAGTATAACCTGTTGAAACTAGACGAAAAATGGGGGACAAAATATCCCTGTCCTCAAATCATGGAATAATAATTGGCACCATTTGTCCGCGTATTTTAAGTATTCCGCTGAAATACGCAAGATGATTTATACCACCAATGCCATTGAGGGCTTTCATCGACAGGTCAGAAAATACACGAAAACCAAGGGTGCATTTACAAGTGAAAATGCACTGTTTAAACAGCTATTCTGCGCCATAGAACGCATTAAAGAAAAATGGACTCATCCCATCCAAAATTGGGCATTGACCATTTCTCAGTTGCATATATACTTTGGAGACCGTGTGGTCATAGACCTAAAAAACTAAGCCCTGACACAGTTGGGTGAACCTTCTCTCCATTCCCATTGTTATAGCCAATTCCATTCACCCGTGGGTGTTCGCGTTGGCTACTCTTTTGCTGGTTAACCTCTTCTTTCAACATTTCTTGAAACTCTTCTTCTGGTATGGGCTGACAACCTTCTATCTTACAATCGTTTAGATAGGACTGGTATGCCTCATTAGCCATTTGGGCTGCTTGGTTCAGATGCCCTTTTGCCTCATCGTGCTTCTTATTTGCATCATTTTTTAACAATTCACCAATCGTTTTCATTAGGCTTTTTACTTTGCTCATAAAAATATTCTGCCATTCTATTTAGAAATATCCTCTTATATTAAACCAGTTAATTGATTTGTAAGCTAGCTTTTTTAGAGCAGAACAAATGTCGTATAAACGTCATGAACAATGAAATAAATAACAATAATTATCAATAATTCATATTACCTCAACATTTATATAATATTATATTGATAAAGTTATTCATATTCAACTAATTAAAACGTTAATTTTCCTAATGACGGAGAAATAAATGAAACAAGTAGCTAATTTTCTTGTCAACAATGCCTTATACAACCCCCATGCGGCGCTGATCCTTGACAAGAAATTGAAATCAGAGGACCTCACACACCCCCTTGAGAAATTACGGAATATAATGACGCCTAGCTTTTCAGGTTTGAATAATGTTTACACGACTTATAATGATCAAATTAATAAAGAATATAAAAATCAATTAAAGTCACTGGCCAATCAAAAAACAATAAATACTAAGGCAATAGTTAATTTTGATCATACAGAACTTACTTATAGTGACCTGCTTAAAGCTAAAAAAGTTTCTATTAATTTGGACCGCGCTCCCCGAAAATCATATTATCTTAAAGCCCAAGAAGGGAGACCTACTATGGTATTTTTTCATGGCAATATCGGGCAGGCTTCCCAGGATTTCGCTAAATTATACGTCGATGCTAAAAAAGAGGGCATTGGCCTTCTGTGCGTGGAATACACAACCTTTACCAAAAAAGGCAGAAAAGCACAGGCTCCAAGTGAGTCTGAAATTAACAAAGACGTCCAAGATGTCATACATTTCCTTCATTCCCATGATATTACTCAGATCATCCCCACCGGCGCATCACTTGGTACGGCAGTAGCAACAACATTAGCCCATGAATGCATAACGAATTACCACAATCTTCAGTGCGTCGGGCTGGTGCTCGATTCGCCTTTTACTAGCGCTAAACATGCGGTAAAGGGATGGGCCGAACTGAATATGAAACACCTTGCAGAACACGAAAAAATTGGGCAAAAGGCAATTAACTATGTCGTGAATTCGTTAAAGGACGAATGGGATAGTATTAACAAAATTACGAAAATAAACGTTCCCACGATCGTCTTAACGCCCATGACAGATGATATTGTACCCAAGGAACAACATGAGGAATTATACGCCTTTGCAGCCGGCAATTCTTCTTTGGTTTGCTATGATTCAGTGCATGCCAATGCTTCCAGCAGCCTTTTAATAAGCAACGCCAGTTTGTGCGAGCGTATCTTTATATTAGAAAAGAGCTCTATCTATACAAATATAACACTAGCGGTAATCAGATCCATAGATAAAACATTTGATAATCTGGATATTGATATGAGCTCGCTTGATACAACCAAAGCACTCCTTACCAGTCAAATAGCAAAAGGACTAGCAACTCCAAAAAGTGTTTCATTTCATCAAATGGATCCACAAAAAATCGATTATTTATTGCGATTTCTAGAAGATACGTTAACAAACAATCTTAGCAATCCTAAAATACAACAAGATATTATTACGTCCTCTCCCGATGCAGGAGAATTCAAATTTGATTTAGATCGTTTGACTAATTTGTCGATAAAAATGGCTTTAAAAAGTGTGAAGAAAAGTAATACACACGATGCTGATCAAATGAATCCGAAAGCTACATCACAGGATCCAGCACGTGTCCTGGCAGAACGGCATATACAACGTTATGCACAGAAGATCGCTTTTCTAGAAAATAAAGCAGAAAAAAAGGAGTTAGGAGCTCAAAGAAAACAGATAACGATCAATCTTGTCCAAAAATATGAGACAAAAAATGAAAAGCCCGAACGCGTTAACCATGCTGAAATTGAAAATTTCAAACATAAGATTAGTAAAAAAAATATAATAAGTAAGAGCATCGACAAAACAGAGATATCTGATCATTCAGCAGATACCTATAAGAAAAAAGAAAGAAAGAATGAGCCTTCAGAAAATTCCACATTTTCTGAAAAATCCAAACGAGGCTCAAGAAGCGAATCTGAAAATAGCCATGAACGACAATAGCCTTTCAATGGCCGAACGCTTTCAGGGTTTGTTTGGTATGTATCCTTTTTAAGCGAAGCCATATGAGATAGGAATTGCGCCGGTCGCGCACTAAGTATTGTGTTGGGTCCACGATTGCTAGATGAACACTCGCCTACGGCTCGCCACTCATCTAACAACCAAGGAGGACGGATTTTTGGGGTGGATTTTTAGCCATACACGCCGCCATACTCACCTTTTTTAAGCAGTATGAGCCGTAGGCGAGTGCTGATTAAAAGAGGCATTGCTCATCTGTGAATATTTCTTTCCACCCAGATATATGATTCATAGCAACGTAGTGCCCCCCCTCATAAGCTCAAACCGTTACGTTACGAAGGCATATATCGTTCAAGCGTTGATTTCCACTGTCTATACGAACGATAGGGATAATCATTATCAGGTCATTGTATCAGGAAATGTTCCATGTTTGAGAAAATAAGCTGTGCTTTGTTGAATCTCTTTATTTTTAGGAAAGTACATATGGCACGTCCGAACAACCTTATGGGCTTTCATATCTTTTAACTTGGTACTTTCCACCGAAACACTGCCATCACCTTCGCCTGGCATCAGATACGAAATAAAAGGTAACCGGGTAACATTGCCCGCAATACCCCCCAATTCATAATCTATCTTGCCAAAAAGAGACTGTATCTCTGCAATATCTTTGGTTCCAAGCTGCTGTCCTGCTGGACCATAGAATTTTCTATAAAGAAAATTTTGTTTTAAAAAATCCGCCACTTCACTCCCATGGTTGGGTGTGCCAAGCAATACCACCCTCCCCAAATGTGCCGGTCTGTCATGCTGGATAATTCCCCGTGCGATCAATCCGCCCATAGAATAGCCCACAAAATGCACTGTACTTGTTTTATCCGTGATGCGGGCCTCAATATCCTTTGCCGTGCGCTCTATCAATTCCGCCAATGGATAACGAGTCGATGGGTAATCAATGTTCAACACCTCGTACCCCTTCCCTTCTAAAAAACGTGCAAGGGGTTTCATATGCCTACTCGTACGGAAAATACCGTGCAGGATCACCACATATTCCTTTGCCTGTAGCGTAGATAATAGGACCATATATAATTTTAAAACACAATGGAGACAATCGACTTAAATCCATTAAACCGTCTCCGGAATCCTTTGTCCAATGCTTTACCTTTTAGCATTGAGAGTTATGTAGAGGGCTTCTAAAAGCAAATCCTAATTTTTTCAATCATTCACCTGCGGGGGCGGGGGTATTGGTGGGGCACTTACTCCCTCTAAATTCACGAAAGACTATACTTCCCTTCACCTCTCACCCCTTCAGCGTATGCGTCACCAGCTCCGCCCAAATATACAAATAACAGGTATAAGGCAGCGTACAATGTTTTTCAAAATAGCTAATGAATTCTTCCATCGAATCCTCTTCACAACCCATCATTTCCAAAAATTCGGCATCATCATATTCCTCAATCCCCTCTATACGGTCTTTAAAAACAGTAATTTTACGCACATCCGTACATCGAGCCACCTTCAGCATTCTGGCTTTGCGCGTCCTAAGGCCTGTATATAATTGCAGGGTATCACCTGGCTTTGCCCGTCTTGTGGGGCGTATCGTGGCGCATTTCTCGCCAGACTCCACTTTTTTTATCTGCGCTTTTATAAAGTTAAATGCTACCATACTCCGCCCTCAGACCTTTTTAACACGAAATCCAAAATCCCGTAACGATGGGCACTCATTCTGCCGTTGTCAATCAACCATCTATTAATACCAGAATAGCCATTATTTGTCCCTTGTTGTTCATCACTACATGAAGCTTCAATCCAAACAACCATCCCATGGTTGTTTGGCCTCTTTTGGCTAATCCTTCAAATACTTTAGGTCGCATGATATGTTTATTATGCAATGGTGACGAATGTTGCTTTCTTCAAAGGGCAAAAAAACATAGAAAAACCAATCATTTCCAACAAAAAACTCTTTTTATCATAACCCGCTTTCATCTTTTAACTTCTCGTTAACTTCTTTGCGATATCACCATACATAGCCTGTTCATTCAGGCGCTTCATTCTGATTTCACACTAAAGAAGGACCTTCATCATGGCTAAAAAGAAAAAAAGCAAATCTACCGTCACCAGAAGCAAACCAGCTCCTGCTGCAATTCGTCCAGTTAAAGAAACCTTGACCAAATCTGCATTGCTGAACCTGATCGCAGATAAAAATGATATAACACGCAAACAAGCTGGTGAGATTTTGAGCACCATTGAAGGCGCAATCCTTGGTTCTGTTCATCCAAGAGGCGTCGGTGAATTCACGTTTCCTGGATTATTAAAAGTGACGTTACGCAAAGTTCCTGCACGTAAAGCAGGTACATTGGTACGCAATCCTGCTACTGGCGAAATGGTAAAAGCAGCGGCAAAACCAGCTTCTGTTCGCGTCAAAATTCGTGCTTTGTCTAAACTGAAAGCTGCTACATGTAGTTAATGAATGCCGCTTATGTATACTTGCTCCCCTCCATTTGCGGAGGGGAGAGCTGCATCGGCATATATTCAATTATCACTAAAATAAATGATAAATATATGTCATGATTCATCAAACATGCCGCCCAGAGCAACTGTCGTCTCGATTCCCACATGAACATTTTTCCACGTTAATCTCGAAGAATTTGTTATCGCTGATAGTGAAAACCCTGATTCTGGAAAGAGCTCCCCAAAAACAGCACGCGATACCCTTAAACGGCACACAATCTCTGCAAGAGGCGCATTCACGCACAGAGTGGAATAATTTAAAACCGCAGGATTATTATTGGTTATTCGTATCACCCATGTGAACGTCTCTAACTTGTACAATGGATAATGTATGAACATCAACACAAATGCTAAAAAATTGTCATATCTAACGTTAACGGTATCGATGGCCATGGTTACTTTTATGGCATCGACCGCTGCTAAAGCACAAGAATCCTATTGCCGGGAATATAACCAAACATTTACCATCGGCGGCGAAACCCAGCACGGCTTTGGAACAGCATGCCTTCAGCCGGATGGTTCTTGGGAAGTTATGTCTCAACATAATAACCCACAGGACGTATCCAGACCAACGGATATTACCTATGTGGTGCGCGAACAAAATGTCTACGTAGTCCCCAACCGGTATATTTTTGCTCCTGGACATCCGTGGAACCACCGCCCCATCAATGTTATTGTGAGAGCATCGCCGCGGTGGATGTATGAACGTGGCAACCACCAACACCGGGAAAACTATAACCACCGCCACCATTCCCGCGATACGCATGATATTAAGGTCAGATGGTAACAGACATAAACTGTGGAAAGCCAGCATGCTCAAAACGTGCTGCCTTCCACCAAATGCCTAGCTAATACACATCTAAATACGCGATTGCTATTTACCTATTTACTCAGTACAGCTTTTAAGCATCCAACGATTTTTACGATGAACCGTAAGGCGTTGGATTAATGCATCAGCAACCACTTCATCCCCAGCCTTCTGCGAAACGGATAAGGCTTTATCCAGCGTTTTAATAATAGCCTGCTGGTCATTGACTAAATCTTTGAGCATGCCTTGCGCATTTATTTTATCACGCGCATCATCTATGGCTGTTGTGGATGCCAGGCCTTCGAATGATATTTTTACTTTTTCATCAAGCCCACGTATCAATTCAGCCACTGTATCAATAGCCTCGGCCAGTTCTTTATACTGGTCTTCAAACAATTCATGCAGCGACTTAAAGTCTGCCCCTTCGACATTCCAATGATAAATTTGCGTTTTTAAATACAGCGCATAGCTATCTGATAAAACCTGCTCTAACGACACGACAACTGGATTTTTTTTCATTTCGTTACCTTTTATAAAATCAACTCACCACCATTGCTTATACCATTAATCATCGCTTAATACATCTATCTTCATGCACACGGTTAGACCATGTGTTAGACATGCTGCCCTGCAGCAAAACCGGATGACCATGCCCACTGAAAATTAAATCCTCCCAAATGGCCAGTTACATCGACTACTTCACCTATAAAATATAAACCTGGAACCTTCTTAGCCTCCATAGTCTTTGATGAAAGCTCATCTGTATTCACCCCACCTAATGTTACTTCGGCTGTCCGGTAACCCTCGGTTCCACAGGGGATAAAACTCCATTGCGTCAAAGAATTGGCAATTGTTTGCAAGGATATATTAGAGAGATCTGCCATTTTTCCGCTAAATCCATACTCACTACACAGATAAAGTGCCAAACGTTTTGGAAGATATTGCGCTAATAATGTTTGAATCTCCAATCGCGGTTGCTGCTGACGTTCGTATTTAAGCCAAGCCAGCACATCACGTGAAGGCATCAAATCAATCGAGACTTCCTGTGATTCACGCCAATAAGAAGATGCCTGCAAAACGGCTGGACCACTTAACCCACGGTGGGTAAAAAGAATGGCTTCGTTAAAAGCTCCTTTGCCTGTTAGCACCCTTACATCATCAAGACTGACCCCCATCAATTCCTTTTGTTTTTCTAAGCGGTGCTCATCAAAGGTAAAAGGAACTAATGCCGCACGTGTAGGAATGATATCTAATCCAAATTGTCGTGCAATCTGATGGCCAAAACCTGTTGCTCCCATTTTGGGAATAGATAAGCCACCACAGGCCATCACTAATGACTCGCATGTATAGTGCCCCTGGCTGGTTTGAACTAAAAACCCCATTTCTCCTTTGGATATAGCTTCGATGGTCGTTTGCGTGCGTATGGACACTGTTGCTTGGTTACATTCTTCAACCAGCATCGATATAATATCACCAGCACTCCTATCACAAAAAAGCTGTCCATGTTTTTTTTCGTGGTAGGGAATGTCGTATCGCTCTACCAGTGAAACAAAATCTTTTGGTGTATAACGACGCAATGCGGATACGCAAAAATGGGGATTAGCAGAAAGAAAATGAATAGGCGCAGTATGAATATTCGTAAAATTACAGCGGCCTCCACCAGAAATACGAATTTTTTCTGCAACCTTTTTTGCATGATCAAAAATGGCTACACTGCGGCCGCGCTTACCCGCTTCAATCCCGCACATTAAGCCGGCTGCACCTGCTCCTATAATAATAACTTGATAATGTAACATAGATGAGAATCTAAACACCCTTTTTAAATTAATGCAATACCTTACCTGCAATGATCAGAATTTGTTAATCAATTGCTGCTAGCGTGAGAAATGTTGATTAACACTAAAAAAGGGGCCATTTATGGTTAAGAAAAAAGTAACTGCTAAAAGACCTGCTGCTAAAAAAGTAGCAACTAAAAGACCTGCTGCTAAAAAAACAGCAACTAAAAGACCGGCTGCTAAAAAAACTACAGCTAAAAGAACTGTTGCTAAAAAAACTGCTGTTAAAAAAACAGTACGTAAAGCAGTTAGAAAACCAGCGGCTAAAAAAGCTACAGTTAGAAAAACTGTTGCTAAAAAACCAGCTGCTAAAAAAGCTGCTGCTGCAAAGTAGTGTGAGGGTGAAGCTTGCTTCACCTGTCCACTTTGACCAGGAGTATCTCCTGAGTAAAGGGCATCTCTGGAATATCATTTTTAAAGTGAGATTCCGGAGATGTCCTTTTTTATGTGAACCCACACAATCCAAATTAAATAATAATTTATTATTTAATATTCATTTCATTAATTATTAAATATTTCTCTATACTATAATATTAAATGCAATATGGAGAAAGAAATGCACTATAATTTATTAACAACATTTATGTTGTGTATGTTAACAGCCACGACAGCAGGCTGTGCCTCAATCACCAAGGGTCCTACCAAAAACATTTCTATCAATACCACTCCAACAGAAGGTGCCGAATGTCAGCTTACGAATAAAGCAGGAAGTTGGACCGTTGAACAAACGCCTGCCATGGTGAATGTTCATCGCGATAACTCTGCCATGGAAATTTCCTGTAAGAAAGGGACCATGGCGGGAAAACAACGCATTTCCTATTCTCCTGAACCTGCCGCTTTTGGAAATGTTGTGATGATAGGCGGATTAGTAGGTGCGGCCATCGATCTCAAAACAGGTGCGGCATTCAGTTATCCAGATAAAATTACTATTGACCTTACTGGAGGGCCATCCTCAGATGAGGACACAAAGACTTCAGCTAATAAGCAGGCGGATAATTCGATTACAGAAAAATCGGCCATTCTACTGATAGGAAAAGAAAAATCTTAGCCATTCAGTGAATCATTTAAGAGACTCTATGCCCAAATCCCATTCTTACACAAGCCGTGAAGAGGCTTTAAACGCATTAGCATAAGTCTCTCAATTTTCCCAACCGGATGGGTGCGAATTGGAAATTTATAATATGGCAAGAAGCAGCAAAAGGATATCCAGTAAAGGACAATGATTAGAAACCATAATACCCACACACACGTTAACAACACCGATTAATTTTACTCCAGCGCTCTTGTTGAATATAACGATAGTGGGCTTTACGATCCATAGGCCGCCTATTGGGATGCACAAGCCGGTGATGTCGCAGATAATCCGCATAAGCATGATTGCCATTTAGCCAGTGAATCAGCAACCTGCCATAATATACTAACTGCCGTATCATGCTGCTTCCGTAGCAGGTAATGGCATAAAGGGTTCTTCCGATGAAGGCTTTATGGTTTTACCACTGATAACGCCATAGCATACAGAAAGCATATCGATGAAAATAACCCATAACAACACCATAAAGAAAACAGCCAGCAAGCCTACCAATTGCTGATTGAATGCCAACTGACCCGCAATGGCAATTTTTTCTGGGGGTAATAATCCATTGGCTGCTTTCGTAACGATATCGCGTGCACCAGCAAAGAAACCAATTTTGGGATCGGCTGAGAATACCTTTAACCACGCAGCAGACGTTGTAATGGCAAGAATCCATAACAGCGGCACAAACGTTACCCAGGCATATTTAATTTTTCCCGATTTCACCAGCATCGTCGTGGCAGCACACAAGGCAATACCCGCTAACATTTGGTTCGATATACCAAACAAAGGCCACAGCATATTAACGCCACCATTGGGATCGATAACCCCGGCATAAAGGAAATAACCCCATGCACACACAATCAGCGCACTGCTAAATAATACAGAAGGATACCATGACACTCTACCCAATGGCTCCCACACATGCTTTAATACATCCTGAAGCATAAAGCGCCCTACCCGCGTTCCAGCATCCAACGTTGTTAAAATAAACACGGCCTCAAACATAATGGCAAAATGGTACCACATGGCCAGCAGATGTTTTCCAAAAACAGTGCTGAAAATATGCGCCATTCCCACGGCTAACGATGGGGCACCACCGGTTCTGGCAAACAACGTTTTTTCGCCCATTGCCTGCGCCAGGTCCTGCATCTGTTCGACACTTACCGGAAAGCCCCAGCCTGTAATGGTTGCAACAGCATCCGCAGGTAATGCTCCCACAGCTGCTGCAGGTGCATTGATAGCAAAATAAACACCTGGGTCAAGGACACATGCAGCAATCATCGCCATCACCGCCACAAACGATTCAAGCAACATGCCACCATAACCAATCATGCGGATATCTTTTTCATTGGATAAAATTTTAGGTGTTGTTCCCGATGCTATCAATGAATGGAATCCAGACACGGCACCGCACGCAATCGTGATAAACACAAACGGAAATAGAGCTCCGCTGAAAACCGGCCCCGTGCCATCAATGAAGCGGGTTAGTGCCGGCATGTGAATCGATGGATTCATCATTAAAATGGCAACGGCTAATAAAAAGATCGTACCCAATTTAAGAAACGTAGATAAATAATCACGCGGGGCCAGCAATAACCACACCGGCAAAACAGCGGCTATAAATCCATAGGCAACGATTGCTCCGGCAAGGGTAGTGGCGTCCCGGTCAAAGAAATGGCTAAAGACCGGATGAAGCTGTACCCATTGACCGCCAAAAACAGCCGCCAAAAACAATGCAACTCCTAGAATAGTAGCCTCCAGCACCCTTCCTGGACGAATGTGATATAAATAGGTTCCGATCAACATAGCGATAGGAATCGTTGCAAATACCGTAAATGTTCCCCACGGGCTGTGGTTCAACGCTTTAACGATGACCAATCCCAAAACCGAAATCAAAATAATCATAATGGAAATCGTGCCAATCAAAGCCGCAATACCACCAATGGGACCTAATTCGTCCTTTAACATTTTTCCTAATGAACGGCCACCGCGTCTGGTTGAACAAAACAGGATAATCATGTCCTGCACACAACCACCTAATACCGCACCAATAATAATCCATAACGTACCAGGCAAGTAGCCAAACTGTGCGGCCAACATAGGTCCAATCAATGGGCCAGGTCCGGCAATCGCTGCAAAATGATGCCCAAACACAATCCAACGATTAGTAGGAACATAATCTCGACCATCATTGATTCTCCAGGCCGGCGTTGCGCGCGTTGGATCAAGGCTCAATACGCGTGCTGCAATCCAGGCACCATAGACACGATATGCAAAAAGCTGCGTACAAACGGAGGCAATGATAAACCAAAGGGCTGAGACATTTTCACCCCTGTAAAGCGCAATTCCACCTAATGCACTCGCACCCACAATACCCAACAAAGCCGTAACTAGAAAACGAACCATTTTTTTCCTTTGAAATGAACTGGCTACTCTTATAGCATAAGTGGATGCGGTATCAATCGAACTTTAATCTTTTTCATCGATGATACCCTCATCCAATCTAAGGAACTGATCTTATGACGATGTCGACTGCGCTTGCTATAATGGGAATCCTACTTGTTGGAATGTATAGTTGGTATGTCACGCTGATTAAAAAGCGAAACAAGGCTCTAGAAGCACTTTCTGGTGTGGATGTATTCCTGCGGCAACGTTTTGATTTGATCCCTAATATTTTGGCCATTGCCCAAAAATACATGCAGCATGAAAAATCACTCCTGGAAGAAGTAACCTCTTTGCGTGCTAAAGCCGATCAGAATTATGATCCTAAAAGCCGCCAACAAGTTTCCGAACATTTGCAAGCATCCGATTTACTCAATGCTCGGTTTTCCCAGCTTATGCTTGCCGTTGAGAATTATCCTGACCTTAAAGCCAATCAAACCATGCTCGAAGCCATGCAGACCAACAATGAAGTAGAAGGCCACATTGCTGCCGCACGGAGGTTTTATAATGCGTCCGTCACCACCCTTAATAATGCAGTAGAAATCTTCCCTGGTAATCTCATTGCCAGAATGGTTGGGGTGACAAAAATGCCTTTCTATGAAACCGATGCATTATCAAAAGAACCCATTAAAGCTTCACAGATTTTTTCTTCTTAGTGAGAACATTCATCTTTATGTCCTTATTGATCAATCCTTTTGCTGCCTGTTCTTCCACAGTAAAAAGGTGGGTGCATTCGCATAAAGACCCCTTTTATAGACTCAAAAAAACCACATTTTCTCCTGAATTCCTCACCCAGTTCCAACCCTATTTTGATACGCATCTCAACCATTCATTAACAGCTCTGGATCAAGAACGTCGACATACATTAAAACGTATGATTATCCAAACGTTCTGCATCTTCCCATTTATTTTAGGATGGGCGTGGATGTTTTATCATCCAACGTCATTTGCAGGTTTAAATATCCAACATCCGGAATTGCTTAACCTGATAGGTACCATGAGTTTGCTTGTGGGACTCGGTTTTATTTGGTCGCCGGTGGTGCGTTTTAAAATTAAAACCAAAGAACGGATCATCCCCCCTATCCTTCATTACTTTGATCCTTCGTTTGTTTATCAATGCCAATCGCCTTTTAAAAGCCGTGATTTAACTCCGTTTGGTATTTTGCCGTTGCATGATATTTCAAAATACGAAGATTACATAAGTGGCCATTTTAAACAGACCTTTATTGAACTCACCGAATGTACCCTGCAAAAAAAGATTGTCGAGTATCGCAATAGAAAACAACATGTTCGTCACGTCACCTTGTTTCACGGTTTGTTTGTTGTTCTTGAAATGAACAAACCGTTTAATGGCAAAACGGTTATACTTCGCGACGAGGGAGCCATTGGCAATTTATTTCAAAATCGCATGTCTGGGCTTCAAAAAGTAAGCCTGGAAGATCCTCGTTTTGAAAAACAATTTGAAGTCATTTCATCTGACCAAATCGAAGCACGTTATCTGCTTACGCCTAGCTTCATGGAGCGTTTGCTGGAGTTATCCAACACCTTCAGCCATAAACTTCAATGCAGTTTTTTAAATAACCAGATTCTGTTAATGATTCCCTGCCAAGGCAATTTGTTTGAAACCACAACCCTTTTCAAGTCTCTTTCGTTTGAAGCCACGATACACCCCCTTCTTAAAGAATTGGAAGTGATTTTAGGCATTGTGGATACACTCAAACTGAATGAGAAAACAAGGATTTGATGTAACCTCACCACAGCCTCACTTCCAGCTGCATGGACTCGCTTAAATACAAAATAATCTTGCCATTCAAACTACACTGTTATAGATTCCGGCAAGGAAATTAAGGAATAGGTGAACAAATGTTATTTTCAATCAACGCAATCACGCGCAAAAAACTACCCTCAGATCAAGATACATCCGAGCATTTGCGTTCCTGCTTAACAGGGTTTGATTTATTTCTGCTAGGTGTTGGCGCCATCATCGGTACCGGCATCTTTGTCTTAACCGGTATTGCTGCCGCCACTCAGGCAGGCCCTGCGGTGATTTTATCCTTTGTTGTTTCTGGTCTTGCCTGCGCGTTTGCCGCACTTGCCTATTCCGAACTTGCAGCCAGCATTGGTGGATGCGGGAGCGCCTATGGTTATTCATACGCTGCCTTTGGTGAATTAATGGCCTGGATTATCGGCTGGGATCTTATCCTCGAATATGGTGTGGCCGTTGCTGCCGTTGCTAACGGTTGGTCGGGTTATTTTAATACTGCACTCACCGCTATTGGTATAGGACTTCCCGATTATCTTACCAAAAGCCCTGAAAATGGTGGCATATTCAATGTATCTGCTGCCTCTATTATCCTGATATTAATGGGATTTTTATTGGTTGGCGTTAAAGAAAGTTCGCGTTTTAATGCGATTATGGTGTTTATTAAATTAGTCACTATTTCTGTTTTCATTGCAGTAGCGGCTACACATGTCCAACCCGATTTATGGCATCCTTTCATGCCTTTTGGATGGTTCAGCAAATCGCCTGATGGTACCACGACTGGAGTACTGGCTGCGGCTTCCGTTGTGTTCTTTGCCTATATGGGATTTGATGCAGTATCGACCGCTGCAGAAGAAGCCAAGAACCCACAAAAAGATATACCTTATGGTATTCTATCCTCATTGGCTTTCTGTACTGTTATCTACATTGTGGTTTCATTATTGCTCACCGGTATTGTTCCTTATACCTCGCTCAATGTGTCGTCTCCAGTTGCCCATGCCTTGCTGCAAATCGGCATTAAATGGGCATCAGCTTTAGTTGCCGGTGGCGTTATCGCCGGCTTAACAACGGTGATGCTGGTTCTGTATTATGGCCTCACCAGGATTATTTTTGCCATGTCTCGTGATGGTCTTTTGCCACCATCCCTCAGCCACGTACACCCTAAACGCTTAACACCCGATCGCACCACCATTATCTGCGGTTTGTTCATGGCATTTGCCGCTGGTCTGTTGCCACTTAAAACGCTGGCCGAACTGGTGAATGTAGGCACACTTGCTGCTTTTGTCTTGGTCTGCGCTGGCGTGATTGTACTACGTAAAACACGCCCCGACATGACACGTCCATTCAAAATACCTTTTGGGCTTGTTATCCCTGTGTTAGGTGTCATTTCATGCTCAGCCCTCATTGGATTCCTGCCCCTCGTAACCCATCTTCGTTTTGCCATCTGGCTGGCAGTGGGTATGGTGATCTATGTTTTTTATTCAGCAAAAAAGAGTAAGCTGGCCGCGATAAAATGACGTGCCCTCCCCCAAAAAGCCAAACCTTGGTAAAAGCATCCATTTTCGACTAAAAGGGTCAATGGGCTTTTACCCTAAAACGAGCAGTTAGAACAGAGAGAGAGAAGTCCTGAATAGGGTTACTCTTCAATCACCAAAGGTTCTGGCACCAGATGTTCTGGCAACTGCTTACTGGAAGACACGCCTAACTTGCGCATCATTTCAGCACGGTTGATTAGGTTTCCGCGTCCGGTTGAAAGTTTGTTTAAGGCATCATCATACGCCATTTGTGTATCGCCAATGCGTTTACCAATTTTTTGCATATCGTCAATAAAGCCAACAAATTTATCAAACAACTCACCTCCCCGTTTAGCAATTTCCTGGGCGTTGCTATTTTGTTGCTCTAACCGCCAGAGCGATGCTACCGTCCTTAGCGTAGCAAACAAGGTCGACGGACATACCAACACAATGCGCTTATCCCAGGCATAACTATGTATTTCAGGATCGCTTTGTACCGCCAACATATACGCACCTTCTACCGGAATAAACATCATCACAAAATCGGGAGTGCCTATTTTATCTGTATCCTGGTAACGTTTGCTTTCCAGATCTTTAATATGGCCACGTAACGAGTTTTTAAATTCTTTTAAGGCAACCAGGCGCACGGGATCCTCTTCCTCGGCCACAAAGCGTTCGTAATGAAGTAATGAAACTTTGGAGTCGATGACAATATGTTTATTGTCTGGCAACTTAACCACAATATCGGGTTTGAGATGACCGGTGGTTTCAACATGCGCTAGCCCTAATCCCTGTCCTTGTGTTACATAATCCGTATTCTTTCTTAAACCAGAATCAACCAGGATTTTTTCCAGCAAAATTTCTCCCCAATTTCCCTGGACACGATTATCCCCTTTTAAAGCACGGGTTAGGGTTTGCGCCTGTAAGGAAATATGCTGATTTGCTAAGACGATTTTTTCGATTTCCTGCTTAAGTGCAAATTGTTCTTTGGCCTGAGTACCAAACGATTCTTCCACCTTTTTGTTAAACTCGGTAAAACGTTCTTTTAATGGCGTTACCAATTGTTCAATACTGGTTTGCGATTGTTGATTAAATTGCTGGCTGTTTTTTTGAAAAATTTCGTTAGCCACCACTTCAAAATGGGTCTTTAAATAGTCCTGGGTTTGCGCTGCCATTTCCTGCGTGGTTTTAAACCGTTCCAGCAATACCTGGTTGGTTGCCTGTGCTTCCATAAATTGTTTATTTAATCGATCATAAGTTTCACGATTTACCCATAATTGCCTTGCAAGTACCCATGTTGTACCAGCACCAAAAACACCTCCCCCAATCAACGCCAAAACTACCCACATCATGATTACCTACCTTAGTTATATATCAATCCATTCCCAATGATTCTTCATCTGGAAAAGATCTTATCCTATTCAATAACGCCATTTTTTCATCCCGCTTTATATGGACTATTTGGTGGGATGTATGGGCTGGCATACCCATCACGTTCAAAATTTCTTCTGCTATCTGTATACCCGATTCCAGTGTTTCAAGCACTACCGCATTCACCCCCAGGCGTAAAAGTTTTTGAGCCTGAGCCACGTCTTTTACACGCATCACCACGGGTAAGGCAGGCCAGTGACGTTTAATCAAGCGGGCAATTTTTTCTGCAAAATGGACATTATCCACGGCAATAGCAATGGCTTCTGCACGATCAATCCCGGCAAGGCTTAACATTTCGTGACGCGAGGCATTGCCATAAAACACTGGCATCCCACTTTGGGCTAAACGTGACACACGTTCAGCATCCATATCCAGTGCCACAAATGGGATAGATTGTTCCATAAAAATTTCACCCAACATTTGGCCAGTACGGCCAAAACCTGCAATGATGATATGACGCGACAGCGACTGGCTGTCGGCCACTCTTTCTTTGATACGAACCTCGCCATATTTGCGGTCAAGGTGATCGTGAAGCCAACTGGCCAGTTTAGCAACAAACGGGGTCATGAGCATCGACATACTTACCACAATTAACATAAATTGGCCGATCTCTTTTGGAAACAAATAATTTTCAATGCCCAAACCAATGGTCACTAACGCCAATTCACTGGCCTGACCGAGCAGTAACCCTATTTCAACAGCGATACTCAATGGAATTTTAAAAAGCAGCGCCAGGGGAATCATCACCGCCGCTTTAATTAAAAACAGCCCGATAATGGAGATAACCAACCATCCTTCTTTATCGCCGATTACCGAAAAATCAATACCCATTCCCACCGACATCGCAAAAACACCCATCAATAATCCCTTAAAGGGATCCATATCCATTTCAATCTCATGCTTATATTCCGTTTCTGAAAGCAGTAAACCAGCAATGAACGCACCAAGTGCCAGCGATAATCCAGCAGATGCCATCAAAACACCTGCCAGGATAATAACGAGCAAGCTGGTAGCCACGAACATATCGCGGCTATGCGTTAAACCAATAAACCTGAAAAGGGGACGAATAATTACGCGCCCCAGCAACATCACTACAAAAAAAGCACCCACGGCCTGTGCACTGGCTTCGACAAATGTAATGATAATTGTTTCCTGTGAATGTTCGCCGATCATGCCAACCAATAAAAGCACGGGAAGCATGGCAAGATCCTGAATCAACAACACCGCAAAACTGGCTCTACCGAGCAACGAATTCATCCGCCAGCGTTCGGTAAGCAGCTGCATCACAATTGCAGTTGACGACAGTGAAAGTGAGATACCAAGCACAATCGACCCTTGAGCGCTATTGCCAAATCCAAACGCAATCATGCTAATCAATGCAGACGTAATAACCACCTGCAATAACCCAAGGCCAAACACATAACGGCGCATTTCCTTTAAACGCTGGTACGACAGGCTCATGCCCACCATGAAAAACAGGAACATGATACCCAATTCACCCAGCGCTTTAATCCCATCGTAATCGGTGATGAGAATATAGCGTATCCATGGAAATGTTGGCCCCAACTGCGGCAGTCCGTAAGGGCCAAGCAATAGCCCAATCGCCAAAAAACCCAACACCGAACTCATGCGCAGGCGGTGAGTAATGGGAAGGATGATCGTCATCGCTCCCAAAAAAATAATCACTTCACGAAGATGCAGGCCAATGAGGATGTGATCAAGCATAAGATATCTGCAATAGCCATTTACAAGAAAGAGTGTATCGTTAGATAGTACTTGTTTAGCCTGCGTAAATCAAACCTCAACCGGCACCCAACATGTATAGACAATCTGTGCTGGCTGATTAGGCCGAAGCAACACACCGGTTCGCTCTGGCAATGCTTTCACCAGATTTTCTGGAATAGCATATTCTTCTACCATTGTTACGGTGCGCTGGTCGCCCCATGTTTCGGCTCCCCATTCATTGACCTTAATGGTTTCACTGCGTGCCACCTGTTTTTGGACAGTACCGGAAAGTTCAGCAACCCATTGCGCCGTCTCATGATTCACTGCCGCATAACACAACGTCAATTTACAGTTGGTGTTGATGCTGGCTTCAAGTGATTCGCTATCGGATACTCCCTGTTTAGCCGCTCTTATGTCCTTAACGGATTGATAGGCAAGCACAACATTGGCATTAAACCCGACAATCGTTGCCAAGGCATCACCCAATAAATCCGATACCATAAACCGCACTTCATCAATCACTAAAGTAACGTGATGATTGCGCTTCCGCTGAATAAAACTTGATTTGATTGCCTGCATGGTTTCCATAATCAACAAGCTCGCCACCTGTTGAATCAATCGATCATCCAGACTGGCACGCATATAGACTACGGCGTTTTCTTCAAGGCTGCGCATGACCGAAAAACCTTTGCCTTTTTTAGGATTAAGCCTTTCCAGCTGCATCCACTCACGCAATACACCCTGGATGCGCGGTGCTTCATGGTGGCGCGGGTGATGGTGAAGACGTTCCTTTAATTGCTGCAAGCTACCATCCCAATCATGGCATAATTGATCCAAAATCGTGCGTTCCTGCAATTTATAAAAATCCGATTCACCCCCTGAATCATTAAGTCCAAACGCATAAAGAACCCGCGCGCGACGTTCCCTTTCTGTTCCCCCAGCAAAGGGTGCCCAGTTCCCTTTGCCTTCAGGAGAAAAATCCAGCGTAATCATGGTTCTGCCAGTATCCACACACGCTTTTGCCATGATGGTTTCCAAGTGGCGATCGGGTTTGGGGTCAATCACCCATACCCCCATGTTTTTACGGATAGCCTGATCTACCTGCACCCCTAAATGCACCCCCTTACCTACTTGGGTAGGCCCAATAATCTTTTGATTCATTTTGCACCAATCACTCAGCCGGTCATGCACAGGTTGATGAGTATCGGATAAGCCATAAAACATGCTATCCGGGTGATAATAATCAACAGGCAAAAATTGCTTTGGCTTAAGCCGTTGATAATCATAGCGGATATCACTGGCTGTTTCTGTTTTCTGTTCCACCCTTATATATTTTATGAAACGCGATAGCAACGGACGCAGATAACGTTTTCTGCCTATATGACAGCAGATTCCAAGCAATATGGCTAATATCATCATCGAGCTATAACGTTGCCCCATAATCATCAGGAGTGATGCTTGCCACTCTATGCCAATCTTATAGCCAAGCACCGCATGGATCATCCACACAGCTAAAAGGCAGATAATCCATAACCCAATACACGGGCGTAGACCTAAGCGTGCATGCGTTTGCACATCTGTCTTACCGGCCGCCTGCTCTTTTTTTCCAAGCATGATCAGCAACCCCACACCCGCACATAACCCAATCCATAACGATAGGGAATGCAGGATCACCCATCCATAGAACCATAATATCACTTGCATAAGCGTCCTTCTATGCTATTTTTACAATGTTTATACAAAATACAGTTTATTTTCAAGACTTAACATTGTTCATTCACATTGATGAGGAGATTGGTTTATGGATACACAACCGGATGTATGGTCACTGGTGAGCCATTATTGCCTGCCTGTCCAGCCCTTTTTAGACATGGAAGGCGTAACCGAAATCTGCATTAACCGCTTTGACGATATTTTTATCGAGCGCCATGGTAGAATGGTCAAAGTGGAGGCGCACTTTAGTGATGAGTTTCAACTGGTCAACCTGGTCATGCAAATCAGCCATGCCCTGAACCAGCCGTGCTCCGCCGACCATCATCCTATTCTGGATGCCAGGTTGCCGGATGGTTCCCGCGTGTGCGCCGTGTTATACCCCACTTCCACCAAAGGAACCTCTCTCACCATTCGCGTGGCTCCCAAACAGCGCTTTACACCTGCAATGCTGGTTGCCAATCAGATGCTCACGCAAGACATGTTGGCCCTGCTCACACAGGCCATTGAAGACAAAGCCAATATCGTAATTTCTGGGGGAACGGGTTCGGGTAAAACCACCATTTTATCTGTTTTGAGCCAGCTTATCCCTATTGAAGACAGGGTTATCACCGTTGAAGACACCCACGAACTTCACCTGTTAGCACCCAACAGTATTCACCTCGAAGCTCCTAAACGCCAGGTGAAAGGCGACCATCAACACGTTGATATGGCGCAGCTCATCAAAACCACCCTCCGCATGAAACCCGACCGCATCCTGGTAGGCGAAATTCGTGATGCCCAAGCCGCCATGGCCTTCCTTCAAGCCATTAACACCGGCCATCGCGGCACTTGCACCACCCTTCACGCCAACAACCCCGAAGATGCCATCAACCGACTACAGACCTTAATTGCGACCTATCAGAATTTTTCGTTTGAGACTATACGGCAGCTGGTGATGGGCAATCTTGATCTATTGATACACGTAGAACATATCAGAGGGGTAGGACGAAAAATGACACACCTGACCCGGTGTTTGGAAGGAAAAATGGTTCATTTATACAAGTGATTTAATATCAACATTCGTAAGGAATAGAATGGATAAATAACCTATCCTAAAAATAAGGCAGAGTGAAAGTGTAAGGTTTATGCTACCCCTACTCCTCTACCCTTTTTGGCAGAAAGACGAGAGGCAAAATTAACGTGTTCATTATAATCGCTCAATAATTGAAGACTACTTTGGTAAGCATTTTTTTCTGGCATAAATTCTTATTTTCGTGAAATCACACTTATAATCAGGGCTCATTCTAACATAATTTCAGAGCTCTTTCTCTACAAATCTTCACGGATTAATTAAATTCAACAATTTTAATATAATTTATGTACACTATATTATATAACCATTATGTTTTTGTTATTTATAGAAATATAATAAATATTTTAAAATTTTTTAACTTGGTTGACTACCAGTTTGAATCTCTGTCACATAGCCGTATCTGCTGCTGTCCACTTCGTCGGTCGCGATAGGTTCTAATGCGCTCCTGGCACAAGGTATAACCAGGAATAAGTCGGTATGAATCCATGCGATAATTCGTGTCATTTTCGTCAGGCCCATAGGTCACAATCTGCCTGTCTTCTACCTGATAAGGATAGAGAGTTAGACGCTGCGAAAAAGAGGCAGAAGGTGTGTCCATATCCTTGGTACGGTATGAATCCATACGCAAACCGTAGGTGTGCGTTTCTGGGAAATAACGTAAGGGATCCGTTTCCGACTCACCCGATCCTGGAAAAGCAATTCCAATGATCAAAAGGAAGCTTAATAACGACCACCCTGATTGCTGAAATACCCCTCGCATAGCCCCAATTACCTCACCTTATTCACTTAGTGTACCCCTCTCGGGTTAATGATTATTTTATATTGCATACCTACAGAAAAAATAATTTACAATTTATCTATTGACACGTTGTATTATGTATTGTAAACCTATCGCACCAACACCTAAGAGAATGCACTATGTCAAACCGTCATATCGCTGAAAACCCTCGGGATTCCCGTTACTTCAAGAACATTAGAGCGTTCACCCGAACTGACGTTATCTTGGGGTTACCCTCTATGGTGTTTGTAACAGGCATCAGCCTCAGCCTGGGTTTGGGGGTTGCTCTTCATTGGTATGTAAGCTTATTTATATTATTAGCCTATTTCCCAGTAATGTTTACCATCCATAAAGACGACCCCCAAGCTTTAAAACTGTGGATACGCACCCTATCCCACCGGGAGTATGTTTTTCGCGGCGGCTACCACCATCATTATGCCATTATCTGGCTTTAATCTGACATGTTATCCATAGAGGGAATTTTATGTTAAAGCACACTTACCAAACTCTTTCCATTACACCCGCCCTGACAATGTTAGGAGCAACAAATGCTCTGGCGGGTTATGACATTGGCGCCCCATCCAGTGGTCCCTTTGCCAAACTTGGCGCATGGCTACAGCAATATATCGATTTTATGGATGGCCCGTTTGCGGTGGCTGCCGTTGTTGTCAGTATTATCCTGGCCATTGTTATTTGGAATTTCTCTCCACGTGAAGGCATTATGTCGCATGTACTGAAAGCAGTCATTTCAGGGATTGTCCTGCTTAATATTGGAACCTGGATCGCCAGCTTCAGTTGATTTCAGCGGCGACTTCTTCTCATTCACTCTCATTCATTATTATAATCAAAAGGTATCCTATGCCAACGTTAGCTACGCGGCATGAGCGGGCGGCTTCGTCCTTGCATCAATTTACGTCTGTCTTTGGCGACTTCGCCGTGACCCAATATGGATCGCTCATCGGCGGCATCATCCTGGAAGGTCATGATCCAGATGGTCTCAACGACGTGGAAATGACCATTCTGTCTCTAGCGGCTCGGCAAATATATCAATATCTGCCCGAATCAGTGGTTGTTACTCAGTACTATATTCATGCACCGGGAGCCGCAACCTTGGTTCGGCAGCGCTCCCACCCTATCAGCGAACTTTTATCCACACGCCGCAAAGCATTTCTTGATAACAAATCGTTATCAGGTACGTTTCTGATTCACCTGATAGAAATCCTTCCTAATCGTCGCTTAGATAAATTATCACCACTTGAACTTTTAAAAATATCGGCCCATTCATTTGTTTCTACTAAAGAAAGGGACTTACTTAAACATCTCTTATCGCCACACAAAAAAGTTGTGATCGATCAGGATAAACTGGAGCAGCAATTTACCATCCTTTATACCCTCATTCGCCAAATGACTGAAAAGTGGAAAGCCTTATGCCCAGCCCGCTCCATGTCACTTGGTGAATTATGGCATTACTGTAAATTTCTAAGCTGCCTTGATCCATTTGTGCTGCTGCGTTCACTACCCGTTTATCCACCTGTCAAAAATTGGGATATGCTGCTTGGCCAAACCGGATGTTACACAACCCGCATCGGTGGCGTGGATTGTTTAAAGCTCGACTCCAATCGGCCTCAATACGCACGGCTTGCATCGGTGATTCAATTTGGCAGCGACCGAATAACACCCGGCATGTGGGCTTCTACCCAGGAAAGCCTGGTGCGTTCCGGCAAGCATTTTGTGATCATGCTGCGTTTTCAACCCTTATCCGGCCTACGTAAATCACTGCTTTTTAAATCACACGAAAATCAGATTCTGCGCAAAAACATCAGTGTCCTTTCCTTATTACAGTCGCAACAACCTTCTAACGCGCCTAACCCACACACACTTAAACCCGTGCTTAAAGAACGGCTCGAAGAACTAAACCGCGCGGAAGATACGCCCGATAATTGGGGCATGGCTCATGCAATGGTTGCCGTCTTCGATAAAGATCCTTATGCCTTGAATGAAAATTCCATTGAGATAAAAAAGAAAATGGATACTAGCGGTATGTTCACCTGCTGGGAAAGCGTCAATCTCATTGATGCCTGGAAATGTTTCTTACCCGGTGGCCTAGATAGTGCTACACGCCTTATTCCTGTCACCACCTCCCAATTTGGCGCACTCACCCTGCAATATCGCGAACTAGAAGGACAAATAGAAGTCAACGATTTGACAAATGCGCAGCATCAAAAAGAAGAAGCCCAATATATTTTTCTTACTCACAACAATACACCATTTCATTACAGCCCTTTTATCGGTGGACGGTCGATGGTATTTGGGGTGGGGCCTATACGCTCCGGTAAATCGTTTACCAAAAATACCCTGGCTACTCATTTTTTAAAATATGGTGGCATGTTTAGGGCCATTGATATCGATCCTGGTACCGAACCGATTGCGCAACTATATGGCGATGAAGGTGGTATCTTTAAAATAGATTATGAAGCCAGGCAAGGGTTCAATCTCTTCGCCTCTATGGAATCAAAATATGATTTAAAATTTGCTGCCCATATCAAACAAATGATCATGGAGATGATCAAGCTCAACGACAGCGAAGATTTGCAAATCATTGACGCGCAGGAACAGGCCCATCTCGACCGTGCTGTCCGTGCATTGATGTTCTTACCTAAAGAACATCAAACGCTTTCAACTCTTATTTTTCATACCTGTCCATCGTTGCGCCAAAAAATGGCACGTTGGATACGGGGCACTAATGGGGAACCCGACGGCTCCTTCAGTCACACCTTCGACTGTGTAGAAGACGCTATCGGCTCACTCATCAAACCCGTGGCGGTATTTAATCTGGCTAACGTAAAAGACATAAAGCCCCTGTTTCCCCTTGTCATGTTAGAGATTTTTTACCGTATCACGGGTTTGTTCGAAAATCCGTTTCACCGGCATTTACCCAAATTACTGGATGTTGACGAAGCGCATGCGTTCCTTAAAGTGGATTTTATCCGCGATTACATCGTACGTTCCGTGCGCACCTGGGGTAAATGGAACGGTGGCATTAATTTATGGACGCAAAGCCCCAAAGAATTTCTTGATGTGCCCGATTGGCCAGCACTGCGTTCTGCCGCCACTACCTTTTTCTTTATGGCAGACCCACAATTAGATCCAGGCCTTTACCAGGAAACTTTCCATATCAGCGAAGGCGAATGCGAAGCCATTAAGTCGCTAATTCCCAAACGTGAAGCCTATATCGTGCAGCGCGAAATTGGCATTTCTAAGAAAATTATCCTGGAAGTCGAACCAGAACAATATGTGGTATCTACTTCAACACCGTATGAAGTGATGATGCGCCAGAAAAACATCCATGAGTGGGGCGTGGAAGAAGGTATTAAACGTACCGTTGATGCGCTGAACAATCGACATTTATCGATTACCCATAAGGGAGAAAAACAATGACAATACGGTGGCATGTTCCCTTATCCCTCTCCTTGTTTTTTACTGGTTCACTCAGCTTATCGCAAACCTGCCACGCTAACGGATTTCCTGTCGTAGATGTGGCGAGCATCGCCCAACTGGTCACCGAATATAATCAAATGATGACCGAGTATGCGCAATACCTCAATCAGGTCACCGGGTTAATGGATAAATTTCCCAACCAGGATTGGTCAGGGCTATCGTCACAATCCACAGCTTATTATGGATCGGGTTCGCTTTCTTCCGTTGCATCAACACCGGTTTCTGGTTCTGGTTACCAGCAAAATCTGGAAAAAGCACTTCAGGGTTATGGCGCGTATGTGCCCCCTTCACATCAAGTGAATCAATCCTGGCAGGATGTTGGCATGACTCTTGGCAACAATCATCCGCTTTCCGTGCAAAACGAATTAAACGAACAAAATGCTTCGCGCCAGCGTGATATTTATCAACAGGTTTCCACCAACCAGGAACAAAGTGAAAAGCGCCGTGATATCATTACCAAACATCAACAAATGCTCAAAAAACTTGGTAGTGAGTCCGATTTAGCCACCATGCAATTCATGGCTTCGCAAAACCAGGTGATCATGGACCAGCTTGAATCACTTAATAGTGAACTCAACCAGATGATGCTCACGCAGGAAAGTTCTCACGCCATGCAGGCCGAACAATCATCTCATGCCATCCAGCAGGAAATCAGCAGGCTGCACGAAGAAATTTCATCTACCCCCAAACCGATGGGCCGCGATAACTGGGGACATTTATGACCGATCAATCCTACGATTCTATCACCCATTACCTGGATCGATTCTGGCAGCAGGCTGCCACTGCCATACAGCAGGTCATTCATGATTCTGAACTACAGAATTATGCGTTTATGCTCTGGGCGAGCTTCTCATTTATCATGCTGGCGCATTTATTATTCCAATATGTTGTCAACGGCACCTCGCTTGGTAACATTATCCAAACCGTTTTGTTAATCGCTACCGTACGTATATTGATGAATCATTATGATGATCTCACGTCTGCACTATGGGATACCTCCGAAGGCATTTCTTCTGGTATCCAACGCGTGACGCTTGGCACCAGCGATTTATGGTTTGCCAGTGGATTCATTCAAGATGTGATGGGCGCAATCAGCAGCGAGCCCATTTCGTGGACCTCTCCTGTAAAAATTATCCTCGCCACTTTTTTTCTTTACACCTCCAGCTGTTTTTTAACCATCATGGCATTCGTGGCCGCTACTTGGTCGTTATGGGGATATGTGATGGCTAAGATGATTGGCTTCTTCATGGTGCCCCTCATTCTCTTTGAACGCCTTTCCTGGTTGTTTGATGGATGGCTGCGCTTGTTTATCGGCTTTCTCCTCTACGGTATTTTAGCCCGCATCAATGTCATTTTATGTGTCATTTCGATCCAAGCCTTTTTTGATCTACCGTCTGGCCAATTGCCTACCGGCCAGAGTTTCTTTTTTTCGATGGAGCATATGAGCGATTTGATCGGCCTCTTCTGCATCATGATGTTGAGTATTTTTGCACTCATCAGCTCCGGAAAATTTGTTGGGATTATCGCCGGAGGCGGTTCTGGTTTTGGCCAGAACATGCGCGAGATCATGCACAGTATCAGTCACATGAAATGAGTTACCTATGGAACATGCACCCCACTTACACCCACATACTCATCCGCAATCATCGACCTCGCCTGCACTCGAGGTAGCCGCCATCATACCGGTTGAAGTCACCGATTCTATTAAAAAACACGATCCACTTATTCGCGAAGCGGTTTTGTCGGTTGATCGTAACCGCTGGTGCCTGGCTGCCTGTTTTTTAATGGTAGCGTTGCTGATTGCCCTGCTTGAAATCTTTATTATCCATCAGCAATTTGCACACCAGGTAAAAGTGGCCTGGGTTAAAATGACACCATCAGGCACCTGGGATATTGAATTTTATGACGAAACCAGGCAAGTCGAATTTTTCCCTGCGACCATCGATTATATGCTGTCGCGCTTTGTCGAAAGGCGCTATTCCAAGAATCCCTATTCCATCCGTTTTGATTATGGGTTTTCTCAACAATTAATGAGCCAGCAACTGGCACAGCAATTTATTTCACCTAATCAATTTAATGCTCCGCAGGTTGCCGCCGATTTTATGAGCTGTACCAGTTGCCCCGAAATTAAAATAACCATGCGCAACATCAATCATTTTGATTCCGAAAAAACCCATTTCAATACCCAACCAGGCCATCTTTATCGCACCAATGTCTTTGTCAGGGAATCATCTTATTACCGCGATGGCACTCTCAAAGAAGAAGCCAACAAAATTGTTTTTCTCACCTGGCGCCTCAAAAGTAAATCCGATATTGAAGCCGATAAATCAATGCTGCGCATCAATCCTATCGGCATTGAAATTTTATCCAGCGACTATCTCGATGATCCCGCCTCACCAGAAAAATCAAAGCCGCAATCTGTCAAGGAAACCATATGAATAGACCATCGAAACGACATTTCTTACTCGGCACTTTAAGTGTTTTTATCCCGATTCATTCTGCCTATGCGTCCACCAATCACAGTGGGGATAGCTGCCGTATTATTCACTGGCAACCTGATCAGCTTAATCATCTGCAAGCAACCATGGACCACGCCACCCATGTGATCCTACCTAAAAAAATATTAGGACAACCGATTGTCGGCAATCGCGAATTATGGAACGTTGAAGGTCAAGGCACTCATTTATTTATTAAACCCAACAGCGACCTGGATGAAGGCAAACAAACCACTGTCACCGTCATTAATCTTGATAATGAATCCTATGATTTTGTAGTTAGTCGTGCCGATATGCTGGATGAGCCCTGTATTCGCATCACTCATGACGGCAATTTGATCACGGATAATGCACTGGAACATTATACCCAGTCTTCCGATTCAACCATTGCCAGTCTCAAAAGCCAGATCACCACCCTGCAAACCCAAATGAAAGAACAAAAGAAACAGGAACTGGAAAAAATTCAACAGGAAGTCAGTTACCACCGCCAGCATATTTATACCCTCTATAGCTGGGATAAAAGCACGGGCTGGCTCGGCAGTAATGCCATTGACGATATTTGGGATGATGGCCGGTTCACTTACATCCGCATGACCCAGGATAATAAAGGATTATTCACCATTTCCGCAACATTGGATAAAGAAGAATCGATCATTGAATATACCTACGATGCTTCCTCAAAAATCTATCAAATTGCTGGCATCTTTGCCGAATTTAAACTTAAAACTTCGTCTCACAGTTTAACAGTCACCCGTAAAAATGCCAATACCAGGGGAAGTTATTAATATGGATAACAAACAGCCCGCACCCCCTCCTCCTCAACCACCCACAACTACACCTTCCGCACCCAAAGCATTTGCCGAATCAACACCAGCTTATCGCAAGAAAGCTCAAATTTATTTGTTTACGGTGATTGGGTTTTTAATTCTAGTGCTGGCATTTGATGTGATCTCTAAGCTTCGCAAGGAACCTAAATCACAAGATGCCAGCCTACAGCAGGCACCTGCGGCCAATAGCAGTGTTGCCGATTTTGAACAGCGATTTCAACAAGCAGCCCGCAAATCGCAGGATCCCTTGTTGCGCCCAATGAATGGCGACGACCGTCCCGTATTACCTGCGGTACTCACTAAATCCAGCACTGATTCACTCTTTACCTCCCCTCAACAAATGGCAAATGGCACAGACAATCCCATCCACCTAGCAGAAGAAAAAAGAGTGTATCTGTCGCGACGTGCACCTTTTGAGTTAGCGCTGGAAACAAATAATCCATCCTCACGAGCTGCATTGAACGCAAACAACAATAAACCCATGCAAACAACCGAAGAAATACGGCAACATCTCGAGCAGGAAAAAAAACGTGTCCAGCAATTACAGGAAGCATTGCTACATCCTCAAACGATGAGCATGAATCCCAATGAGGCATCTTCCAATTTACCTCAGTCAGGCTCCGCCAGTTCTGCACCGCATCAACCATTGCAAACACAACAGGAACAAGCTGCTGGCACCTGTGTACTTGCCAGCACCACCATCATTTATGCCACCTTAGACCAAGTCGTCATAAGCGATTATGAAGGGAGCTGGCGTGGATTAATTACCCATGATGTCTATGATGTTAGCCACCGGGCGATCCTCATACCGGCCGGTTCAAGAATAATAGGTAAAACGCTGCGAATTAAAAATATAAATGAGCCCATTCAAGCACGCATGGGGATGACGGTTAATAAAGTGATTTTACCCACCGGGGAAACGATTTCATTTGAAAAATCCTCGCTGCTGGATCAAATGGGCATCGGTGCCGTTGCCGACACAGTTGATTACCACCTCCTGGCGCAATTTATGGGAGTATCTGCCTATGTGTTGCTGACGTATCAAACCAATACCACCGATTCAAATGATCCTAATTCTCCTAATTACGGTCTAAGCCAATCTATCCAACAGCAATTTGCACCCATTGCCGCCAAATACCTGTCGCTGACTCCCTCCATCACACTACGGCAGGGCCTCACGCTGCGCATTATGGTAGAAGATAATCTCTACCTTAAACCTTGGAAAAATTTGATTCTACTTTCTCCACCTTTATTTAAGGAGACCACTCATGCGTGCTAGTTTTCTCTGCTGCTTCTTTCTGTTGATAGGTTCTACCGCCTTAGCCAAATCAAACTACGGTTATAACCCGCTTCATCTCTCCTTTCGGCCCTATTTTCCTGAAGATATCACCTCCAAAGGCGCAGCTATTCAGTATATGCTTAACCCCATCGGGTATCATTTCATTACCCGCTCACCTGCCACCGAACCCATCGATGCATTAGCTTCTGAGCTCCTACCCAAAGAATCACAACCAGACGAACCCGTGATACTTGAAACCTATTTACAGCGACTCGCAGGTTCTTCCTACCGGATTGTTGTTGATCACGCCCACAAACTACTCACATTCGAACGTGTCTTACCCCCTATAAAGGAAATATCCCATGCAGACTAACCTTATAATCCGACTTGTTTTGGCCCTTATCACAAGCAGTTTCCTGCTTTGTTTCATGAATGGCTGTATACCACAAACCCTTGAGCACCCCGCCAAAGACGAACATACACCTATTGAAAAAGACCTAACCCAATCACCTCCTCCAGAACCGCAAACGCTGGAAGATAGTCCTGAGCCAGGAAGTGATGAACCTCTTGGCGATCAATCCACTCACGATAAACCTATCAACGTCAAAGCCATGAACCAAAAACCTATCCCTAAACACCACGCTGTAACCAAACCCGATTTTACGATCCCGTTTGATTCCACCAGTACAACTCCAAAAGAAGAGCCGGATTACCAGGCCCTCCTTAAAAACCCAAACCGTAAACCGCTTCTCGTGTTGATGAGTTATGCTTATGGAGATGATTACATCGATCCCGATCATCTAGCCTCCGAACGTATCCACACCATCATGGCCGGGCTAACGCAGGCCGGCTTAACGGAAGAAAGTATGATTCCCATTACTTCATGGGGATCAACCACCCGTACAGATATCCCCAATCATAGCGTCATTGGATTATTTATCGATCGAAGTGATATCGGTAAGTACCTCACTAAAACCACACGCAAAAAGGATTAGTTATGCGAACCATTATCCTGAGATGTTTATTCTTTCTCTTCACGGTCATCATTCCCCATGCCGGAATTGCCGACAATCCTTATGAATTTGACTGGGACAGCCGCAACGACATGCGCGGCGCATGGGTACTCTGTAGTTCAAGTGGGTTCGTCGGGGGCAATTGCCCGCAGATCCTCGAAAAATGCTGGCAGGCACCCATGATTTATTTCATTAAGCTGAAAAAGAACAGATACAAAGTCGCCACTTATTGCGTCGATGCTGCCCATTTCTCAATTACCGTTGATGACGTCAATAGCGCTCTTACAGAAGCCAAACGCCGTGTTGCATCTGGCATTCCTTTTAGCGATTGGGAATAGTTGATAAAGCCAATCGCAGGAGGTAGCTCTGATCTTTGGTAGAGCGGTGGGCGGTCTACTTAAGGGCTACCTCTTGCGATTGGCTTTGAAGTTCCTAATCTCATTTATAAATCCCCCCCCCTGTTGCTTACAGAAGGGCTTACTCATCTAGCTGTGCCTGCCTCAAAATATAGAACACACCATTTGGGTCTTTGGGTGTTAGATGCAGGCGCCCCTTTATACGAATAGGATGATAAGAAAATTTGATAGGTTTTGAAGTCACCACTTCAACCACTTGGTTAGGATTCACATGATAATGGAATGGGCAAGATGGCGGAAAAGGGCCAAACAGGAAATCAGATTGCTTTTCTGCTTCCTGAAGCGGGAACATATAGCCCATTAACGTCACCACCTGGCCATCAAGCGCCTTGATGTCTGCTGAATAATGAGGCAATAGCACAAAATATTTTCCGAGCAAATCAGACATTTCTTTTTCTGTTGATTTTGTTTGAGCAAATTTTTCCCATGGAACCGCACCCTTGCTAACCTGTAATGGCTTAATCCCCGTTTCAAAAATACCGGGATCATCCACTTTTGTCGTCAAGATGGCTTCCGCAACACAAGGAGTTATGCACCATAATGCTATGAGTAATCCTTTGATTAATAGGTTCATTCTACTCATCGTCACGTCCTTCTAAGTAATGATGCCACTTCAACACGATACGACTGAATGGCAGGATATAAAGCAGCCATAACAGCTGTCACCACTAACGCAAGATTAAGCCATATTTCTTCTATTTGAAGTGGATAAAGCAGGGGAAGCCCATATTGCACATCGCGTAACCAGAATGCCATGACGCACAACCCTATACGGGCAATAAGCTGCCCTAAAACAACACCTGACACGACCAATAATAATGCCTCGACGATCATCTGCACCGAAACCCGCATCCGCGATGCACCCAGTACCCGCATCAGTGCAATATCGTAACGACGTTCTCTCATGGTATTCGTTAGTGCCACCCAAACACTCAACAATGAAAATGCCATTAAACCATACCCCATCGCTTTAAGCACCTCTTTACCAATGCCTAAAACATGGAACAAACGCGTCACTTCAAATGCCGGGCTTGCTGCCTGCATCTGTGTCCTTTGATTAATAATTCGCGGAAGTGTCATCGCCGCAACAGGAGAGCGATATTTGATCAGTAACGCCGTTATTTCATGCTGGGGTGAAACGGTTTCCAACATCGTATGTTTATGCTGATGGCTTGCCATTTCTGCGCGCTCTTGGTGTTCTTCTTCTTCATGAATATCCCAAACACTATCGACCGATGTTAAGATTAAACGATCCATCACCGTACCTGTTTTTGGCATAATACCCACCACCACATATTGATGATCCGCATGTGTATTCCCCCCAGGTATCAACCCATGGCTTCCAGCAAAGAGATTACCAATATTCATATTAGCGCTGGTGGCGACATCTGCGCCAATAACCACTTCCATCGATTTATGCCAAAGCCTTCCCGCCGCCAAGGCCGATGCATAGAGACTGGTAAAGATAGGCTCGGTTCCCACAATTCGAAAGCCCTGGTAATTATCACCAAGCGCCAACGGGATAGCTAATTTCACCTGAGGATGGTGCATTAATGTTTGTGCTTCACTCAATGCAATATTACCTGTAGGAATATCCACATGATAGACCGATGACAAGATAAGCTGTAATGGACTTCCTTTAGCACCTACCACTAAATCAATTCCAGCAGCATCCTTGTCTAATCTATCTTCTAAGTGCCTGGAAAGCAGCAATACGATGGTGATTGTGGCAATACCAAGTCCAAGCAGCATAATATTGAAGAATGAGTTCCAAAACCGGTACCGTAAATAAGCAAAACTAAGTGCAATGATATTCATGACTATGCCTCACTTTTTGATAAATCAAGAATAGTGGTAAAATGATTCTTGATACGTTGATCATGCGTCACCACCACCAGTGATGCGTGGTATTCTTTTGCATGCTGTAGTAACAGGCCAATCGTGATATGGGCATTTTCATCGTCTAATGAAGATGTGGGTTCGTCTGCTAAAATCCATTGAGGACTATTAATAAGTGCCCTGGCAATCGCCACACGCTGCGCCTGCCCAACACTCAATTCATGATACGCATGTTTGGCTTCCTGTGACAATCCAAGCGAAGCAAGCAGTGTGTGTATTGGTTCTTTAGCCGGTTCAAAACCAGCAAGACTTTGTGCCAGTAACATATTTTGTTCTACCGTCAGTGCCTTTATCAGATGAAATACTTGAAAAATAATCCCCATAGAACGGCTGCGAAAATGATCTAACTCTCCAGCAGATAAATGATTAATAACGCTCTCACCATACATTATGCTTCCCTGTTGCGGTGCCAACAAGCCGCACAGCAGATGCAATAAAGTTGTCTTACCACACCCTGATGGCCCCACAATTAATAAATGCTCTCCCTGCGGAAGAGTAAAACTCAAGGGTCCAACGACATTTTTGGAGCCAAATTGATAACTGATATGATCCACTTTCAACATCATGGCCTCTTTTTTTTAGGAGTTGTTAAACAAGTATGGATTTCATTGGCAATATTTTCAATCAGATGAAAATAAAGGTCAGGGCTCACAGGCAATAACACTCCCTGCTCATCTAGTTGGCCGATGATAATTGGCAACCCTTCACTGACTGCATTGATAACACCACGGTTAACCTGTGGCTCAGTGAAGACACAACTAACGCCCAGCTTTCTAATTTTGTGACGAATCGCATTTAGCGTTTGGGCTGATGGTGGTTGTTCAGGTTCAAGGGCAATACTGCCTACCGCTGAAATGCCATAGGCTTTCTCAAAATAATGAAAGGCATCATGAAACACAATATAAGGCATGTGGTGCAAAGGTTTTAATTCAGCACTGACTCGCTGATCCAGTAGACGAAGCCGCGCTATCGTTTTCTGCGCATTGGCATGGTACTGTTGTTGATTAGCTGGATAACGATGTGACATAGCCCGCTCGATTGTGCTCACCATCTTCATCGCATTGGCTGGGTCAAGCCAAACATGGTAATCAAATCTAGCACTGTCATGGTCATGGTCATGAATATGTTCATGATGGATATCCCAATCACCGTCTCTCCTGAAAGGGAGCAACGCAAGATGCGAGCTTTCTACCATGTTAATGAGATTCGTCTTTTTGGTTACCAAGCCAAGCGGCTTTTGAAGAAATGTCTCAAAATGAGGGCTGACAAAGAAAAACATATCAGCATGTTGTATAAGTGTGACTTCGGATGGCTTTAAAGAATAATCATGGGGTGAGGCATTTTTATCGATAAGCAGCGTTGGGGTTCCCGTTTCTCCCATGACGCTGGCAACCAACGAATAAAGCGGTTTGATAGATACAACAACCTTACCGTCACCGTGCGGTATCGCCGCCTCGGCAGACAATGAAAAAACAAAGAAAAGAGATATCAACAATGTTAAAAAATACATATTATACCAAGACAGTTGCCAGAATTGACGTTATGTTATATAATAACAAAAACTTGTCAAGCCACTCCTTTATCCATTGCCATGCCTTATCATTCGCACCATAACCATAAACAATGTATCAGTCAGGCCCTTCACCAGGCCGACAGACTCTGCCATCAGCATGGCCAAAAACTTACGCCCATCAGAAAGAAAATTCTTGAACTGGTTTGGCAAAGCCATAAACCAATCAAAGCCTATGACCTACTCGCCATGCTTGATAAAGACGATGGTGCCAGCGCCCCTCCTACTGTTTATCGTGCCTTGGATTTTCTTCTTGATCAGCGTTTAGTACATAAAATTGAAAGCCTCAATTCCTTCGTTGGATGCCCGCATCCAGGCGATGAGCATCAATGCCAGTTTTTTGTGTGCAACACCTGCCACAATGTTACCGAAATGTGTCATGATGAACTTTCCCAAGTCATTACCGCCTCCTGTCAAAAAAATGGTTACCGCGTTGAATCCATGATTCTTGAGATTCATGGACAATGTCCGGAATGTTTAGGGTAATACATCGGGTCTATAAATATAAAAAGAAGGGAAAATCAGCAAAAGCTGATTCCCTTCTTTATAGGTTTCCATAAAGGAAATCACCACCTTACTAAAGAGCAGGTGGTGATGACACTATTAACCTGGAATTTTCAGATCTGGCCGGTAAAAACTTTGTACCGAAAAGAAATCTGAAATTTGATCCAGGCCCCGCGAAAGCGTATTCATGCGGTAACACAGGTCGCGAAGCATAGCATTGGTAGATGCTTGATTGCGAATAACCCGGTGCTCATAATCATACGACATGGTATCCACATCAAATGATAATTTCCGAGCCTCCATGATTAACTGCAAAATAGCTTCAACTTGAGTTGCAGGAATTAAGTACATACGATATCTCCATAGATTAAGTTGATGATACCATCTGCACAGCGCTAACGAGGAAATCCTCTATCCACCCTATGGCAGACTAGCAGCCATACAGCGGTGACAGAGGATTCTGTCACCGCCTGTTGTATCACACCACACCGCTATTTACAATATCATTTGCATTATTTGATCAAAATAAAACACACCCTTATAAATTAGCAAATTATTAACCTTATCCTGACATTCTATATTGAATTAACCATAGGGCATATTATGCAGACTTTATCGCTCTCCGATGTTGGAAAATTGATACAAGACCCAGATCAACAGACCAAATCACAGATGGTTGAGAAATTAACCAAAGACTTAAACCGTGATTTATTTTCCTCCCGGGAAAGAACCATTGTTTTTGATATTGTCCGTCTTCTCATACGCGATACTGCGGTGCTTGTGAGAAGAACGATTGCTGAGAATCTCAAGCATAATCAACTCATCCCACATGATATTGTACTGACATTAGCAAACGATGACGATATTGATGTTTCCCGTCACATACTAAAATGCTCACAAGTATTGACAGAAGATGATCTCTTGCAAATAATTGGCAGCACATCATCCGTAGCAAAATTACTCGTGATATCAAAACGGCAACATTTGCCAGCCACCTTGGCAACCGCGCTTATCAAACGCGAAATCAAAGAAGTCTCAGAGGCAGTCATTGCCAACAAGACCGCACATATCACCGAAGAAGCTTATGACTGCTTGATTAACCGATATGAACATCATCCTGATCTTCTCAGTAAAATGGTTGAACGCAATGACTTGCCTATTTCTATCATCGAAAAATTAATCCATCTCGTTGAAGAAGACGTCGCTAAAACAATGGCAGAAAAATATCAATTGGATCTTGAAACAATCAACAATCATCAGCAAAATCTCGTAGAAACCATTACGCAAACCAGCAAAAAATCACTTAAAGATGAAATTGAAAAATATAATTTAATGATTCAAATTGCCTCAACCAAAACCACCCTTGAAGAAATGAATACCTATGTTTCGCTTATTAAGAAGCAACGTCAATTGAGTCATAGCCTAGCAATTCATGCCCTTTGCACTGGAAACCTGCTCTTATTCACCGTAACCTTGGCTCATCTTGCTGATATATCTGCGGAACACGCAAATACTATCATTAAAACTAAAATCCAAGACCCAACGTTTGAAGCACTTTACAGAAGAGCCACCATGCCTTCACCGTTACTTCTTCCTATTAAGGAAGTCATTACGTATCTCCAGGAGCTTATCGCCAACCATATTCCGACTATTTCACTTAAAGATGAGCTTTATCAGCATTTTAAAGAGTTTTCTTCTGAGACAGGGTTTGAACAACTTCTTCCCCTTATGAATCCTAAACTCTAGGATTGCATGGGCGCACATCTAATAGGCTTCATGTTCTCCTACTTTGACACCCTGCGCCCACTGCGCGAAGAGTTGTTTTCCAGCATTGAGTAACTTAATATCCTCAGTCCTATAAATCGATGTATCGTTTTCTGGAATCTTCAATAGAGCCGTAATTTTTTCGACTTCTTCTTCCACATATATAACACGATGTTCGCCTCTAGCTTCCTTATCGTAGATAGGTTCATCCTGGTGCATGCAATCTGGGTCACGCAATATGCGTGCCCAGTCACATGCCATCAACGCCGATAGGTGTAATTTTTTTCTGGAAATAAGGCTATATTCAGAACCCAGCCATACATTCTTAGTCAGGTTACAGGCTGTTTGGATAACCACCATGGAGCTCGTTGTTAACAAATCCATACTTGGTTCTACTTCACATCGTGCACATTCCGTTTTGCTCTTCAATAAGACTGCCTGTGATGTCCCCAGTATCTTCTCGTAATAATGCTGTTTATCATCCGATAACGTGTGTAACGGAATCATTAATCTATCAAGGCTATGCTGTAAAATAGAATACTGCGCTTCGTCTGAAAACCCAATCAATGCCGCCTGATGCCGATCATTCACATAAAAAATGTCCGACACCCCGGCACTTTTTGCCATTCCCAAACACATCGGGCAACATTCACTTGAAGAATAAAGGACTAATTTTCCATCGTGAAGATGCCGGTGCTCGCGAGCGGTTTGCCTCAATGCTTCTATTTCTGCATGTGCAGTTGGATCATCCTTGGTCGTCACATGATTGGTTCCCATACCAATAATCTCCGGTACTTGTGTACCCATCTCATCAGGGTACCAAACTAATACTGCGCCAAAAGGCCCGCCTTGGTGCATGGCAATATTGTCTTTCGCTAAATGCAGCGATAAATCTAAAAAACTTTCTGCCGAAGGCATTGTCCCTAGGCTATACCATTCTTTCAGCTGGTGGTTATATGAAGAATCAGATACTCCATTGGGTCTGCTTGGTAGCAATAAGAATCGTAATGCGTTATTGAGATACATGGGTCATTCTATTCGTGTAGGTGGGTTCGTCCTAGCAAGACAGCAGTGATTTAGTCTACCTTTAGAATCTATTTTTTGACATACATTTTACCAAAAATTTGATACACCTAATATGGGGGATATAGGGAGACTTCTTAAGACACCCTATATTTCATAAATGTCACCATTAAATGAGGCTATCATGAACACTTTAAAAACCATTTTATTTTCACTGGCAATCAGTTCAATGCCAGCAGCTGTTTTTGCGCAATCGCTTGAGCAAGGCAATACGGTTCGGATTAACCAAGAACAAGGAACTGAAGCACAACAACAAGAACCACAACACGAAAAACACCATAAAGCATCGCATAAAGCAAAAAAGCATCATGCCCATAAAGCAGCTCATCATAAAAAAGCTCATCATAAAAAAGCCAAACATCCTAAAAGCAAACACCCCCAGGCAAAACATCATGCAAAGCATGAACAGCACAATCCCCAGGAACAACCACAATTTGATACATTAACTCCTAATAGCCAATAATTTAGGCTCCCCCTCTTGGAATATTGAGTCCAGGAGGGGGAAAAACACCTAATTTACTTCCGTTAGACTGTTCATTATCCCTAAAGCCGCGATGTTATCAAAAACAGTACTGCCCTTTCAGTTAAAAAGCACAGACGATTTGATTACCAGCCATGCTGGCTTCCTGGTACTGCATGGAAATCATGGAACGGTGTTGAGATTGCAGAAACATCGCACGCCATGGATAAAATAAAAACCCCATTCCGCCTTATTATTATCCGGCGCAGTTTAGGATACTGCTTGTAGGCTTTATTGACCATCGCCGATTTAGGGGGATTATCAAAGCACTTGATTATTCATATTTGCACATTTATAATAGGTTCTTCGTGCCGGATTAGCTCAGGGGTAGAGCAACCGCCTTGTAAGCGGTAGGTCGTCAGTTCAATTCCGACATCCGGCACCACTCTACCGCCTAACGAATCACACAATTTAAAGAAATATTAGTCTATCCTGAAAGACAATCCGCACTCCAGTACCTGTTTATCAATGAGATACTTTGTACCATCCTGACAATTCGCAGTTGAAGCCGTAGTCGAATGGACATTGCCAGAGGCTGGGAGTCCGTCATCAATTTTACTGTCAATATTGCGAGCATCATCCGGAGAAATAGTATTCTCAATCGTACTCACACCGGTTGGGCGGCCGAATCTTAAAACGTTATTTTTGGCAAAACTATCGGTTCCATATTCAGCATAATAGCCACTGGTACCTTGTTTAGACTCAGGTACATTGGTTCCAAGTACTGGCACACCAAGCACAGCCGTACCATTATAACTACCAGGAACAATATCAGCAGCAACCAGGTGAATCCATACTTTGAGTGATTCATCTGTGTCATTCACGGCGGACGCTTCTATCTTCCCATCTCCATCACCATTACAGTTGACGGCAGAAATACAGTTAGGCTTAGTTGAGAAGAAATCATAGGCTTCGGCGAAATCGCCTGGAACACCATTATACTGGAGATCAAACGTATTAAAGGCGCTACGGAATTGCTCTACTTCCCGAACAACTGCACGAATTTCAGCATTTTTAATAAGACTCGCCCCGACAGTAACACCTCCTGCAAGCAATGCTATGATTACAAGTACCATTGATAATTCAATAAGGGTGAACCCCTTTTCTGCTGTGCGCACCATAAAAAACCCTTCTTAGGCCGAATTTATTATCTCTAACCCTACTTCAATCATCTCAAATATCCATTAATATTTGATTAATTTGCCAATTAATATATCTTTTATTTGATTAATATTATAAATTAAGAATAAGAACGAATCATAGGAATAAAAAAGACAGATTACAGCAATAACGTCTTGCTCAACATAGATGCTTCCTTTGACCTTGCCTAGTGATTCCACTACCTTGGATGGTCACTCATACCCATTTTCCTAAGTAAGGCAATCCTTCCATTCCTTTCCTTGGTAAATGAATGACTTCAATCCATCGGATTCCTTTTTCTATTTTTGGTGTATATAATAGGAAAAGAAGCATAATATGACGAAAATAAACCTAAGGATCTATCGGTGATGAAAGTGTTGTTTGTATGTACCGGAAATATCTGCCGTTCTCCTACAGCCGAGGGCGTTTTGAGGCATTATATCGAAAAACATGGTTTGCACGATATCATCGAGGTTGACTCGGCAGGTATTCATAATTTCCATATCGGCGAAGCTCCCGATAGCCGAAGCCAACGTATAGCTAAAAAACGCGGGGTTTCACTAGCCGCACTTCGGGCTCGTAAAATTGAGGCCGCTGATTATGAATTTTTTGATCTCATTTTAGCCATGGATCAGTCGCATTTGGATTATTTAAAACAACAGGCCCCGTCCAACAAAACATCACATCTTCACCTTTTTCTCAATTTTGCTGGAAAAGAACATTCGCTTGAAGTGCCCGATCCTTATTACGGGGATGACGGTGATTTTGAGTATGTCTATGATTTAATCGATCGCGGCGTACAGGCTTTAATCAAAAAAGTTTCACTGCCAGTTGGCCATGAACTTTAAAAAGATCAACCTGTTTTGCTTTGCTGTAGAGCACGCCATCATGAGTACTCTTGAGTACTCATGATGTGATACAGATAATAAGGGGGTGCCATAAACGTCATATCTCCATTCATACAGCCGTTTAACTTTTGCTCGCTATTTCCTATCCAGGTGGCGTTCAACGCTTTATTCGAAAGGTATCTTTAAGTTTTTTTAAAAAACCTTCACAAAAAAAATCCCCCTAAATTCAGACACCCTTAATTATTTCCTTGAAAAATAAGGGAAAATTTGGTATTTACAAATATGAGATTTTATCTTAAACAATGGAGCCTTGCTCGTATGGTATTGACTGGTTTTTTGTAGGTTATAGAGAATGAAACATTTTGCGTCTGTTTTTGATGTTGTCAAACATCAGCAACCACGTGATCCTGTCTTCCTTTATAGACGGGATAGTATTCACAAGTCAGTTGCTTGGTTTCAGCAGCATTTTAACGGGCACATACTGTACGCCGTTAAGACCAACCCAGAGAAATTCGTCTTAAAAGACATCTATGCCGCAGGAATCCGTCATTTTGATGTGGCATCTCTTGGTGAAATCGAACTGATTTCATCCCTTTTCTCCGATGCCCACCTTCATTTTATGCACACGGTTAAAAACCGCGATGCTATACGTGAAGCCTATTTTAATTATGGTATTCGTGATTTCTCCTTAGATAGCGTCGACGAACTTGAAAAAATCGTCTTTGCCACCCATCACGCCAAAGACCTTAACCTGATTGTCCGTATCGCCATACCCAACACCCACGCTGAACTGGATCTTTCCGGAAAGTTCGGTATTTTACCCCACCTGGCCCCGCGATTATTAACCTTAGCTAGAAAATATGCCCAAAAATTAGGGATATGTTTTCACGTTGGCTCCCAATGTATGCATCCTAATGCATTCAGCATGGCATTAAAACAAGTACGTCAGGTTATTCAACAAGCCAATGTTCCCGTTGAAGTCATTGATGTTGGCGGAGGATTTCCTTCTATTTATCCGGGTATGATCCCTCCCCCACTTTCTGACTATTGTGAAACTATCAGCGAAGAAATCGAAACACTTGGCCTTGCCAATGGCACAGAAATCTGGTGTGAACCTGGACGTGCCATCGTTGCCGAGAGCGGCTCCGTAATCGCCCGCGTTGAGCTCCGTAAGGGAGAGTATCTCTACATCAATGACGGCACTTATGGTAGTCTTTTTGATGCTGGATATCCTGGATTTATTTATCCCGTGCGTTTGTTACGTGGTGATAAAGGTGCGAATCTGTTGCCTTATAGTTTCTACGGCCCTACATGTGACAGTCTTGATTTCATGAAAGGACCTTTTTATCTGCCAGCAGATGTTGCTGAAGGAGATTACATTGAGATAGGTCAGCTTGGATCCTATAGCCGAACCTTACGCACCAAATTCAACGGCTTCTATTGTGATGACGTTGTTACCGTGGGTGATGAGCCCATTTTATCAATCTTCTCACTTCAGGAAGAAGAAAGAGAAGAAAAAGAAGCCCTTAATTCCTAAACATTTTGTCGAAATGGAGTATTGTCATGAATAAAGCCGTTGCCCCTGTTCCAAACACCAAAGCTGAATTATTAAGCACCCCGATACAACATATTGATATTACCAGCTTTGATGCACGGCCTATCATTGATCAAATGAACAACATGTCATTCACTTCGCGCGATATGGCTAGGGCTGCTGGTATTTTTAATAACATGCTGGCCGATAAAAACTGCTCTGTGATTCTCACCATCGCCGGTTCAACATCCGCTGGTGGCTGCATGAAACTCTATGCTGACCTCATTCGTTTTAACATGGTCGATGCCATCGTTTCAACCGGTGCAAGCATCGTTGACATGGATTTCTTTGAAGCACTTGGATTTAAACATTATCAAGGAAGCCAATTTATCGATGATAAATATCTGCGTGATCATTATATCGATCGTATTTATGATACCTATATCGATGAAGAAGATTTACAGAGCTGTGATAAAACCATCTTTGAAATTGCCAATTCTTTAGAGCCTCGCCCTTATTCTTCACGCGAATTCATCAAAGAGATGGGACGTTTCCTAGCCAATGGCGGAGCTAAGAAAAAAGATTCCTTAGTCCAATTAGCCTTTGAACATAATGTTCCTATTTTCTGCCCGGCATTTACAGACTCATCAGCAGGTTTTGGTTTAGTATTGCATCAAGTGAAGAATCCTGAAAATCATTTAAGCATTGATTCTATTAAAGATTTCAAAGAATTGACCGACATCAAAATCAAAGCTGGAACCACAGGTCTGCTAATGATTGGCGGCGGCGTGCCCAAGAACTTCGTGCAAGATACCGTGGTGTGTGCAGAGATTTTAGGGATCGAAGCTGAAATGCATAAATACGCTATCCAGATTACTGTTGCAGACGTACGGGACGGTGCTTGCTCAAGCTCTACTCTGAAAGAAGCATGCTCCTGGGGTAAAGTCGACACCGCTCAAGAACAAATGGTTTTTGCAGAAGCATCAAGCGTTCTCCCATTAATTGCCAGCGATGCTTATCATCGTGGCCATTGGCAAAAACGTCAGCGTCACAATTATTCTCAGTTATTTACAGATTCTAAATAGGTAAAACCGGGTGTTGTATGAGGCGTCCTGAATATAGAGGATTAGGTTGGTATGTTACACATGCCTTCCTTTTTTCAACAATCGCGGCGGTTTATAAACACCTGATACCTCTTTTCAATGTTTTTCAGATCACGTTTCTCCAGACGCTATTTGCAACCCCAGTCCTTTATGTTCTCTGTGTTAAATCAGGGCAAAAACTAGTTCCTTTACAGCATCAAGGACTTCACTTGAAGCGCAGTTTGTCATGGCTTATTGCTACCGCCATTTATTTTTACGCTTTGCAGTTTATTGATCTTCCTAAAGCTACGGCCATTAAATTCAGCGTTCCTCTATTTACAAGCATTCTTGCCATTTTGTGGTTAGGGGAAAAGGCAACCCCTTCCCGTTTTGTATCCCTGTTTTTTGGATTTTGTGGTATGACGGTCATTTTAGAAACTGGGCTGCCCGGTTTTGAAGTGGCTTCTGTATTGATTCTAATTGCTTCGTTCCTGTGGTCATTTACTGATATTTTTATCAAGCTGTTATCGAAACATGTGGACCCTATTATTAAGACATTCTACTTTGCCTGTTATAGTTCTTTATTTTCACTCCCTATGGCTCTTTATTACTGGAAAATGCCTCTGGGAACAGAATGGTTATGGTTTATGGGATTGGCTGCCCTTTTTGTCTGCAACATTATTTCTGTCTCACATGCCTATAAGGCCGTTGACTTGACCGTACTGATGCCCTTCTCGTTTACCCAGCTCATATTCATCGCATTCTACTCCACTGTATTTTTCAATGAACCCATCACCCTTAATACCGTGCTTGGCTCGTGTATTATTATCTGCAGCACCAGCTTCTGTGCTTATCACGAACGTAAACGGCAGCAGACTATCCGCTTAAAAGAACAAACCATTTTATAAACAAAAGGAATTTATATGACATCCACATTTAAACATGCGCTCATGGACTCAGAAGAGGGTTTTTTAGGTATAGCCGCCGAAGATAGCTGCACCTTTGAAGAAGCCAAAGCCGTTATTATACCTTTTGGTCTGGAAGCATCTGTCAGCTATGGTGGTGGTACAAAAGATGGCCCGGCCGCTATGATTAAAGCTTCTAAACAAGTCGAATTATTTGATGATGAAGCATGGTGTGAACCTTACCGCAATATCGGTATTCACACATTGGTTGAACCAGACATTGATCGTGATATCCCCACGGCCCTCAACCAGCTTGAACACATGGTGGAAGATGTCCTCGTTGCTGGAAAATTTCCGATGACCTTTGGTGGCGAGCATTCCATAACGGCTGGTACCATCAGACCTTTTGCCAGACGTTATCCCGATTTAACCCTTTTGCATTTTGATGCTCATGCTGATTTGCGAGATGGTTATGCAGGCGAACATTATTCCCACGCTGCGGCACTGCGTCGTGTCCTGGATTTTGACCACATCAGCCTCGTTTCCTGTGGTATCCGCAACATTTCTGCAAGTGAGATTCCTTTCCTTGAAGCCAATCGTCACCGAATTCATATTTATTGGGGACGCGATCGCAAACAATGGAATATCGATGAAATTGTCAGCCATCTTAAAGGTAAACCCGTTTACCTTACATTTGATATCGATGGATTCGATGCTAGCCTTATGCCAGCCACCGGAACACCGGAACCAGGAGGCGTTTTTTGGGAAGATGCTATGGATATTATCCGGGCAGCCTCTAAAGTTTGCACTATTGTCGGCGCTGACGTCAATGAACTGGCTCCTCGCGAAGAATTGCATTCCTGTGATTTCTTAGCTGCAAAACTGGCTTATAAAATCCTCATGTATGCGTTTCTTGGGAAGAAATAAATTATTTCTGAACTAACGCAGGGTTTACTTCGCTAATACGTATAATCCATAGATTGACTGTTAATATTGATTCCCCAAAGGAGGGTTCTATGAAAATGTTACCCCTTGCCATGGTGCTGGTGGCCGCTCTGGCTTCGCCTGTCTATGCAGAAAGCATCTCAATCCACAAAGAAGCACATCGTCCTCATTATGACGATCTAACACCTCAACAACAAGCAATCATCAAAAAACGACATGAAGAATTCGATAAACTCTCACCAAGCGAGCGTAAAGAAAAATTTAAATTGCGCCGGAAGGAAATGCACCAAGAATTTGATAGATGGAAAGGGTTATCAGCCGACGAAAAGCAAAAGGAACTCGATCAACTGCAACATAAAGATCCGGAGCTTTATTCACGCTTAAAACATCGCGAACGCATGCATGACGAACTGATGAAACTACCTCCCGAACAACGTGAGAAAAAAATTGAGGAGTGGAAAAAAGAGCATCAACAGCAACGAGAAGAGCGTAAAAAACACTTTGATGAACGATGGGAAAAATCTTCGGATGAACAACGTCAGCATTTTTGCCAGACCGTCCATGATAAATGTAATCGAGGTATTGACCGCGCCTGCATTGTTGTAAAAGAAAAATGTAAGTAAGGGATGACAGCCTTTATGGCATATCAAACCAAATCGGCCTTGCCTGCTCCTCTTTCGGACACAGAACTTATTGCACTAACGGCCAATGGTGACCGTGATGCATTTGCAGAGTTAATGAGGCGACATATGCATACGATGAACAGAATGGTTTACAGTATGTGTTTCGATAAAGACCTGACAGAAGATTTACTTCAGGAAACATGGTTGCGGGTGTGGAAAAATGCAGCCCGTTTTGATCCTCAACGTGGGGTTAAGATAACAACCTGGATGTACCAAATTGCTAAAAACCTTCTCTTGGACTGGAAGCGTAAAGCCCATCATACAAGCAGTGAAGAACTTCCTGACGTTGCGGACATCACTCCCTCACAAGAAGAAATGATTGATGATACACGCCAGCAAAAACGCCTCCACACTGCGATTGCCTCGCTACCAGAGCGACAAAAAAATGCGGTTATGCTTTGTTTTTACCAAGGGATCACACAGCAGGAAGCTGCCAGTCAGCTCAATACCTCGGTGAAGGCTCTCGAATCGTTATTAATCAGGGCTAAGAAAACGTTGCGTGGGCAATTATCAGACAGATATCAAGAGGAGGACACTCTATGAAACTTAATGATTTTGAACGCTATCTTGATATTTATGGCAGTCATCTGTTTAACTGGCCTGCATCGTTGAGTAGCAAAGCAAATGCACTCCTGATCCATTCCGCTGAAGCACAAACGTTATTGCTTAAACAACAAATGCTCGAAGATCAGCTAAGTCAGCTTAAAATACCGGAGTTTTCGCCCGACCTGATCGACCGCATCCTTCAACAAACCTACCACACACCGCAAATCAAGAATCTTACCTGGAAAGACCGTCTCCATCACTGGTTTTCTGCTTCACAGGCCCGCCATTACTCCGCTCCATTAGGGGTAACCCTGGCACTTATATTACTGGCAGTACCTTTCCTGCCCTCAACGTTCCTTCTCCATCCTAATTGGGATAAGAAGATTGATGAAGTAGCTGATATCGAACAAAAAGCAGATGCTGAAAAATATGCACTCGATGTCCTTCACAGCCAATCAATTGAAGATATGCTTGATGATCTTATAGATACAGACGATGCTGATGAGATTTATAATACGCTTTAATGGGTTATTGAATGTTTAACTACCGATATTAGAAACACAAATAGCGTATAGCAAAACAACTGCCTCAAATTAATTTGATCCAAACACCTCAGAGTTAACGACTCAGTAACCTTTTTCTTAGATCGTAATGAATATTCATACGAATCTAAAATGGGTTATCCATGACTTTTGGCTATTACCAAACCGAATATTTTTTTGATGAGCTTTTTGAAAGAACGGGCGAACCACGCCCTCATACAGCAAGCTTTATTGAATCGCTGGAAGGCATCTCCTATCCTGATTTACAGGCGATCCAGCGAGCGGCAGAAGCTTCTCTTTATAAATTAGGGATTACCTTTAACGTCTATGGCAACAAAGATGGAAGGGAAAAAATATTCCCGTTTGATATCATACCACGCATTATTGATGCCACTGAATGGAACTATTTGGAATATGGCCTCAAACAACGTATCAAAGCGCTTAATCTGTTTATCGATGATATCTACCACAACCAACATATTATTAAAGATAAGAAAATTCCTCGAGAGATCGTTGAAACCTGTCCAGGATATTATCCTCAATGTGCTAATCATCGACCGGCCAAAGGAATTTGGTCACATATATCCGGTATGGATTTAGTACGCGATAAGGACGGAACGTACTATGTATTAGAGGATAATCTGCGCTGTCCTTCAGGCGTATCTTACGTATTAGAAAACCGTCAGGTCATGAAACAAACCTTTCCCGGCGCATTTAAAGATCTAACTGTACGCCCGGTGGAAGAATATCCTCAATGGCTTTACGACATGTTAGCCTGGGTTTCTCCAGAGCAATCCCATAATCCAACCATCGTCCTCTTGACTCCTGGCATGTATAATTCCGCTTATTTTGAACATGCTTATCTGGCACAGAAAATGGGAATCCCCCTCGTTGAAGGGCGTGATCTAATGGTCACAGAAGATAAAGTGTTTATGAAAACAACATCAGGGCTTAAACGTGTAGATGTCATTTATCGTCGTGTCGATGAAAACTACCTTGATCCATTGGTTTTCAAAAAAGATTCAGTGCTTGGTATTCCTGGTATTATACGCGCTTTCCAAAAAGGCAATGTATCCCTGGTAAATGCACCAGGGACTGGTGTTGCCGATGATAAAGCCATCTATCACTTCGTAGAAACCATGATACGCTATTACCTCAATGAAGAGCCTGTATTAGCCAATGTTCCTACCTATTTATGCACCAATGAAACCGAACGTAAACACGTCATTCAAAATATCGATCAAATGGTCGTAAAACCCACCAATGAATCAGGTGGATATGGCGTGATCATCGGCCCCAGCGCCTCGCCGGAAGAAAAAGCATCGTGCATCACCGCCATCCAAAATAATCCGCGTAACTATATTGCACAACCGGTAATTAGCCTATCGCGTGTACCGGTACTTTCGGAAAAAGGATATCACGGTCGTCACGTTGATTTACGTCCTTATATTTTATATGGCGAAGATATTCGTGTGCTTCCTGGTGGATTAACGCGAGTTGCCTTAAAGGAAGGATCATTAATTGTGAATTCGTCTCAAGGCGGCGGCAGTAAAGATACATGGGTGCTTGCTGACAATGGAGGATACCATGCTTAGTCGCGTTGCTGAATCATTATTCTGGATGGCCCGTTATATAGAACGTGCTGAAAACGTATCACGTTTTATTGCTGTTAATATGCACCTAACCCTCGATTTGGCCAGTGACGCTATTCAGCAATGGGATCCTTTAATTGCCACCACCGGTGATCAGACGATCTTCTATCATAAGTATGGTAAATCGACTCAGGATAACGCCATACAATTTTTGATCTTTGATGAAGATAATGCCAATTCTATTAAATCCTGCCTTATCAAAGCACGAGAAAATGCACGCGGTGTCCGCGATGTATTAACCACTGAAATTTGGGAACAGATTAATCATCTGTATCTTTCCATTACCTCTGAAACGGCTCCACTGGAAGCAGCCCAGAATGTGTTTCAATATTGCAAAAAACTGCGTTTAGAAACTCAACTCGTTAAAGGGCTCGTTGATAACACAATTTCGCGCACCGAAGCCTGGCATTATTTATATTTAGGCAGAATGCTGGAGCGGGCTGAAAAAACTGTACGGATTTTAGATGTTAAGTATTATATCCTCTTACCCAAAGTAGAGCATGTCGGTACGCCAATTGATAATATTCAATGGGCAGCCGTGCTGATGTCGGCCAGTGCTTTAGATATGTATCACCGCCAATATCGTCGTTTCCTTCCATCCAGTGTTGCTCATTTTCTCTTATTTAACCGCGATTTTCCAAGATCTGTCCTCTATTGTTTGACCAAATCCGAATCATCGCTATGTGCTATTTCTAATACCCCCATTGGGACGTATTCTAACGAAGCGGAACGTCAACTAGGACGACTCCGCGCGCAATTAGAATATGCCGATATTAATGACATTATACAAAACGGCCTTCACGAATTTATCCGCGACCTTATTTCTAATCTCAATGAAATTGGGAATACCATCCAGGACCATTTCTTTTCCTCACAATCGCTTCCCACTTCTTCTCTCAAGGAGATTTACGCATGACTTTTTGCCTAGCCATGAAACTTAAAGATGGAATAATCGGCTTTGCCGATTCACGTATTACCACCGGCGTAGAATGTATTATCGCGCGTAAAGTAACCGTGTTTGAACACGAAAACCATTCTATGTTTATGATGACCTCGGGTCTCCGCGCTGCCAGGGATAAAGCCCTGACCTATTTCAGTGAAATCATGGAAGAAATGGATCATACGTTCGACAAACTTTATAAAGCCGTCAACGAATTTGCCCAACAAATCAGACGGGTACAGTTTGAAGATAGAAAAGGCCTTGAAGAAAGCGGTCTTCATTTTAATCTTCACTGTATCATCGGCGGTCAATTAGAACGTGATGAGACACCTAAATTATATCTCCTCTACCCACAAGGAAATTGGGTAGAAGTTTCAGAAGGCACGCCTTACTACATCATTGGCGAATCCAGCTATGGTAAACCACTCTTAGATCGTGCTCTGAATTTTGATACTGATTTAGAAACCGCTCTTAAAATTGGTTATCTTGCCTTCAATGCCACCATGACTTCAGCAACCGATGTTGGATTTCCGCTTGATATCGTCGTTTATCCCGCTAACAGCTATAAAATGATCCAGCAGCAATTTGTCAAGGAAGACTTCAAAAAAGTTGATAAATGGTGGATGGAACGAATCCGTAAATCGGTCAAAGAAGTTCCCAATGATTGGTCTTCTTCTTTGACCGATCAAATTAAATTACTTAGAGAGTCAGTATCCCCATGATGTTTGAAATAAGCCATCATCTCAACTATAAATATAGTGACCCGGTAGAGCTTAATCCATTTTCAATTAATCTCAGGCCACGTCAGGATTGGAACCAGAAGCTCCACCATTTTGAGTATTCTGTTTCACCAACACCTTATGCAACCTACCAAAATATTGATATTGAAAATAATACGTCACTTATTGCTTTTTTCAATCAACCAACGAATTATTTATCGGTTAATATCAAAAGCCGCGTTGAAACCATCTTAGAAAATTCATTTAATTACCTGTTATTACCACAAGCACTTAAGCTGCCGTTTACCTACCCTCCCGAAATGAAAGCATCCCTTCACCGTTACCTCTATAATCGTCACGATAGTCCGGCTTTGACAGAGGTGACCTTTACGTTATTGAGAGAATCCAATTATGAAACACTGCCTTTTCTATGTCTTGTAGCCGATTTTATTTATAAGAACCATCAATCCTATATCCGCGATGAAGGCGGGCCGCTTACTCCTTGCTCTATCCTTCAGACAAAATATGGTACGTGTCGTGATTTTGCACTTCTTTTCATGGAAATTGTTCGTAAAGCCGGTCTTGCCAGCCGATTTGTCAGTGGCTATTCTAAAGAAAACCCTGCACTCAAAGTAGAAAAATATGAAATGCACTCGTGGGCTGAAGTCTATCTGCCAGGAGCAGGATGGCGTGGTTTTGACCCAAGCCTTGGACTTGCCATCACCGATTGGCACATTGTTTTATGTACTGGTGCTGACCCGCATGAAGCTCCCTCTACCTCAGGATCCTATATCGGCACTCCTTCTTCATCGGAATTTAGTTATCATATCGACTTTCATGTAAAACAAGACCACATGTCTTACAGCTTATAGTATTAATAAACAATAAACCAATATTATACTATAATAGTACCTATGACTATAGGACTTTAGGGAGGATGTATGAATACTCGATTGATGATTAGAAAACTACATAATGTCATGGCTGATACCTATGCACTTTATCTCAAAACCCAAAATTATCACTGGAATGTAACCGGACCGCAGTTTGCATCACTCCATTTGTTATTTGAAAAACAATATCAAGAGTTGGCATTGGCTATTGATCTTCTTGCTGAACATCTACGCACGTTTCAAGAACGCGCTCCTGGAACATTTGAGGAATTAAATGCATTAAAATCGATTCAAGATGGTGATAAACATGCTGATGGCGATGAAATGCTGCAACACTTAGCTCACGACCAACACGTCATGCTATCTACACTTGAAAAAGCGTTTGCTGCTGCTAAAGCAGCAGATGATGAGCTGACCATGCATCTTTTGGCTGACCGTATGGCCGTGCATAAGAAGAACGCCTGGATGTTAGAAAGCATTATGGTTGTTCCCACCGTGCAACAGACCATTATACGTCACCGCAAACGCCCAGCTTAAGAAATAAGTTATCATTTAGGTGAATGATGGTTATCATATTCTTATGATAAACAGGAAGCGTTCATGACCCTCGATACTCAATTCCGCGAATTATGGAAAAATGGTTATAAAAAGATTCAACATCGTGACGAAACCGTTGCCCGGATAGATGAGTTCATAAGCTCACATTTTCCTGATCAATCAGCCTATTGTTATCGTCTATTAGCGTCTGCAGACCGTCTTGCTTCCATGGGAATGTGGCTGGTTGTGAACCAAGCTTATGCCAAAAGAGCTTATCTGGATGGTCGGGAACTTAGTCAGGATGATTTTAAACTTGCCCCTCAAGGACATGTGGGGGGATCCCTCAATATGGTGCCTGCTTACGTAGGCTATTTACTGGCTAATGCCCTCACTCAAAGAACACGTTCATGGGTCATGGGACAAGGACATGCCGTTTCGGCCATTGACAGTGTGAACCTACTGGTTGGAAATATGAATGCCGCCCATAGTGACCGCTATACCCTTACGGATGAAGGTATATCGCGCTTTACCTCTGATTTCTATTCGTATCGTCTCAATGAACAGGGAAAACAAGACTCACCTTTAGGAAGTCACGTTAACCCAAACACAGGCGGAGGAATGCTTGAAGGAGGTTATCTAGATTTTGCCTCAGTCCAGTATATGCACATGCCTTTACCTGGTGAGTCACTGGTGGCTTTTTTAAGCGATGGCGCATTTGAAGAACAACGTGGCGCTGATTGGGCAGCCAAATGGTGGAGAACCGAAGATTCCGGACTTATTTGCCCGATAATGATTCTAAATGGACGTCGCATTGATCAACGCACCCACCTGTATCAAGAAGGTGCAGATTGGTTTAAAAAGTTTTTAGAATTGAATCATTTTTCACCCCTAGAAATTGATGGCCGTGATCCTGCTGCATTTGCGTGGGCGATTTTGACCACTGAAAGAACCCTTGAGCAGCGGATCAAGCTGCACAAGCAAGGATGCCTCGACTACCCAATTTCACTTCCTTATACCATTGCCAGTGCACCTAAAGGCGCTGGTTTTGTGAATGAAGGAACCAACCATGCACATAGCCTTCCCATTCCGCAGAATTTGTGTGTAGATGACCAGGCACGGCAACGTTATAACACCCATATCAAAGCACTCCATGTTCCTTTGAATGAATTGAGGGAGGCCGTTGATTTGCTGAACAATCATCTGGCCAATAAACGTTTGCGTGAAAAGGACCATCCATTAGCCCATCGTGATGTCACACTGACCACTTCACCTAAGGTCAGTTATAAAATGGTCATCCATCAGGAAAAATACCCCGAATGGCAAAAACAATCAGCCATGGAAGCAATCGACAACCATTTTCTGGAAATCGTCCGGGCCAATCCCCATTTGCGGCCTAGAGTTGGCAACCCCGATGAAATCCGTTCCAATAAAATGGATAGCACGGTTGATCACATTGGTATGCGCAGTAACCATCCTGAAAGCGGCAATTCCGAAAAAGAACTCGGAAACGTTATCACCGCACTTAACGAAGAAGCCGTTGCCGGAGCTGCCTTAGGCAATAAAGGTGGCATTAATATCATCGTTACCTATGAACCTTTTGCACCTAAAATGCTGGGAGAAATACGTCAGGAAATTATTTTCTCAAAACACCAGCATACCTTGGGCCAACCACCTAAATGGCTTTCGATTCCACTGATTCTTACCACCATCACGTGGGAAAACAGTAAAAATGAATTGTCACATCAGGACCCTACCATGCCTGAAGCATTACTGGGTGAAACATCTGATATTTCGCGCGTTATGTTTGCTGCTGATTATAACTCAGCGGCTGCCATTATGGATAATGTCTATAAAACGCATGGGCAAATCTGGTCTGTGGTTGCACCTAAACGACCTACCCCTCATTTCTTCTCCGCATTAGAAGCACAGCAGCTGCTACTCCACGGTATGTTAAATATCACCTGGGCTGGTTATGATCAGGATCAAGCGAAACTGGCACTCATTGCGATTGGCTCCTATCAATTGGCAGAAATACTGGTTGCATCCCACCGTTTGCGTACACATCATATACCTCATCGCGTAATCTATATTCTAGAACCAGGGCGCTTACGCGCTCCGCGCAATGAAAGCGAACGCACCCATTTAACACCTTCTTCTTTAGTGGCATCGATCCTGCCACAAAGAATTAACAGCATCGTCTGCTTGACCCACACGCGGCCAGAATCCATGTTTGGCACACTCTATCCATTATTTGAACACAGAAAGGTCACCATGCACGGATTTATCAATGAAGGAGGCACGCTAGATACTGACAGCCTGCTCTATGTAAACCGCTGCAGCTATGCCCACTTACTCGAAAGCACCTCATTACTTCTGAACATTCCTTTATCTGAATTGCTCAGTGAAGAGGAAGAAAGTGCTTTAAAGGGCAAACATTCACCCGATGGCGTTATTACGATGTTAAAAAAATAACCTTGCGCTTATGAGATGGTCAGCATTATCTGTATTTCTAAAAATTACCTAGATATTCAGCAATCATCTTTTCTTCGTTAGTGGGAATCACATACAGACTGATGGAACTATCTGCCGCAGAAAAAATAGTTTGATTTTCTTGATTCGCATCGTTATTAATACGAATACCCAACCAGTGCAAATGTTCGCATACGTTGGTTCTGATAAGGGCTGCATGCTCACCTACACCCGCAGTAAAGATAACAGCATCTAATCCTCCGAGTGTCATCAAGAGTGAACTTATTTCCCTGGCTATACGGTAACAATAAAGTTGAATCGCTTGCTGTGCTTTATCATTTCCACTTTCTAATAATATTTTTACATCATGGCTGAGACCAGAAACGCCTTTCAATCCAGATTCGTAGAGCAAAAGATTTTTTACTGCCTCTACACTCATCCCCTGCTCCTCGATGAGGTAAAAAATAATGCCAGGATCGATCGTTCCCGAACGCGTTCCCATCATGAGTCCTTCCAAAGGAGTAAAGCCCATGGTAGTTGCAACGCTCTTTCCTTCCTTTACTGCACACAAACTTGCTCCATTTCCCAAATGGGCAATAATTGTTTTTTTAGGAAGCGTTTTTCCCACAATCTCCTGAAAATGTGAAACGATATAATCATAGGACAAACCGTGGAAACCATAACGGATAATCCCCTTTTTTGTCCATTTTTGTGGCAATGGATAATGTAACTCTAATGCTGGCTGGGTTCGGTGAAAGGCCGTATCAAAACAGGCTACCTGCACTAAATCTGGTTTCCATTGCCTGATATAATCAATCACCTGCAAATGAAAGGGCTGGTGCAACGGCGCAAGCGGTATTAATGTTTGCAGATAGGTATAAACCACATCATCAATGATGACCGGTTTTTCATAACGCTCTCCACCATGCACGACCCTGTGACCTATCATTATGTCTTTATCCGTATCCGTATCCTTAAGAAAAGCAAGGATTGCTTCTAATGCTCCAGTATAGGTTGGCTGACTTAGCATCGTTGAAACCAAAGGCCGTTGGCTTGAATCATGAATCATTAATTGTGGATGGTGCTGAATATCACTGACACCGCCACGATAGACTAAATCGCACGCACTCTCCTTTGCGTGATAATAAGCAAATTTAATACTGGATGAACCTGCGTTAAGGCACAATAGCGCTGATTGTTGCATGGCAAACTAACATTTAAAAAACGACCCAAAACAACCTTACCTCTTTTCTTAGTGAAGGCGAAGTTCATTCTTTACATAAATCAATTCAGAAGGTTGAATCAGTTCACCGTGCGCTATCTGCACAGAGTGCAATCTCCCATCAAGTTCCCTTTCCCAAAAATGAAGAAAATGTTTCAAATTAGGAAATTCAGGCGAAATATCATATTCCTGCCACACATACGTTTGCAGCAAACTTGGATGATCTGGTAAATGATAGAGAATTTCAGCCGTCGTTAACCTGTAATTCTCCAACATGCGAGCTAAGTCACTCATGTTAAGTCCTTAAGCAATTGAAGGTCCACCTTTTTATTATGACACAGGATGATTAAAGATAGGTGAATACAGAAGAACGCCTATAAATCAGGCTTGTATTTACATTAATATTAGAATTAGCTATGATGGAAAAAGATTGAAAATAAGTGGAGTAGGTTTATGGTGCGTGGTATAAAATATCTCATGTTAAGTGGCTTATTTGGGATTTTATCTATATCTTCAACGTATGCTGAATCGGTCCATCCTCACCTTAATTACGCGTTGCCTTTTGTTGAAAAGGAATGGACTAAATCCATAAAGGCCGATGGTTCCTGTGTTCTATCTACCGGGCATAACGGTTTTGATGTTGTTATTCGCAATGGCCATACCGGCATCTACAGCACACGTGATATTTCACCAGGTGTTTTCTGGCAGATCAGGACTGAACAAAATGTCTACAGAACCTCTGCAGAGAATTTTCCTGATGATATGGTTGCTGGTATATTAAGCAACCTTAAAACAACCCATAAAGCCTATGTGGAATGGTCCGAACCTAATCATAAATTTAGAAGTCATTTGAGAATCAGCACGATTGTAACCATGGACGGATTTAGTGAACTCTTAAATCAATGCACACATTCACGGTAATCCTATACCTGCCTAACAACGATGTTTTATCATTTCTTCACGATTCATCTTTATACTCCTGGAAAAATTCACAGGAGTGTTTATGGATCTGCAGCAACTAACTACCCGCGTTGACAAACTCGAAGAACGCGTTGCTAAAACACCTACCTATGGAATATTGGCAGGCCTTCTATTTTTTATTGTTGTTATCATCTTATTGATCGTACGGATCATGATTCCTGTGCATCGTGAGCATAGCCAATGGTCAAACCACTTAGAGCTTTTTCCTAATGGCAACAGCAACAGTGATGCACACCCAGAAGGATTCTCATACGATACGGAGGATGAACCCGATCGCAATTTTATCCTTAACCGCGTCTTCCACTTAATGGAGCGAGCTTTAGAGATTGAAGAGAATAAACATCATGATGGAAGCACCGATTCTGAAGGGAAGTGAGAACTGCGTTTGCTACTATCCTCTTCTCCAAGGAGAGTTGATTTTAGAATCGTTCCAAAACCCCGGTAGGATATCCGTGATGACTCTTGCACACATGTTCAAAAAGCATCTTGTCTACTGGCCTTCCATGGGTAAAACCCAATTCGTTGCCATGGATGCCCTGCAATACCAAGTAACTGTCAACCCCCACATTATTAGCGCCTCGTATATCATGGGACAGACTATCACCTATCGCTGCGATCTTTTGCGGCGATACATTAAGTATATCAAAACAGCGCTGATAGACCTGTTTAAAAGGTTTACCAAAATACTCAACCTGGCCACCCATGCTTTCATAACTTTGTGCAATGACTCCTGCACATAATGCCTGCTTACCTGAATGTCTGACAATCACCAGATCAGGATTGGCGCATAATAATGGTAACCCATGTTTAAGTGCAGCTTTAAGTTGCGGATTTTTTTCATCCGCTAAAGAATCATCATGGTCGTACCCGGTTACCAACATAAAAGAAGCTTCTGCTGGATCATGCGTTTCGCTGCTTGCAAGATCGTCAAACATACCTCTGTCTCGATCAGGCCCAATATAATAATGTGGCGACTGGCTGAAAACAGGATGATGCTGCACATAATGATGTGCAACCTCCCCAGACGTCACGATATGTTTATAGAGTTCAACAGGGACACCTAACGTATCAAGCAATTCTTTGGCACGGTGGGCACGTCTGGGAGCATTTGATAAAAACAATGCCTGTTTCCCAGACACCTGCAGCTGTCTAAGTGTATCAAGAACACCAGGATATAATGCTTGTCCATCATGGATCACTCCCCATAAATCAATAATAAAAGCATCATACTGGTCAATAATTGCGTCTAAAGTTTGGATAGGTACATGGGTCATTGCTTATTACTCCGCACTTCATCAACAAGTTGAGCCGTTTTGGTTTCAATCGCATTCTTCATTTCGTCCATAAATTGACGACGCGTAAGATCTGGCGCTAATGCAGGAAGAAATTCAAGCGTAATACACCCAGGATTTTTCCACCCTTTTTTAGGCCAGAACAATCCCGAGTTTAATGCAACGGGAATCACAGGCACATGGCATTCATGATACAAGGCCGATATCCCAGCTTGATAAGGGAGTGCTTCACCCACAGGGGTGCGCGTTCCTTCAGGAAATATAACGACGGTAAACCCTTTATCCAATTGATGCTTGACTCTTCTGATCATATCCCGAAGCGCCGACATTTTGCCATCGCGGTCAACGGGTATCATTCCCATACGAGGCAAATACTGCCCATAAACAGGAATAGAACCCAGTTCCTTTTTATAGATGTAAGACATTTGCGGCAAATACGCCAGGAGGATAACCGTATCCCAGGCTGATTGATGTTTGGAAGTGATAATACAGGGTGTCGTAGGAAGATTTTCTTTACCCTTGATCACATAGGTAATCCCGCATAAATATCGCAGCGCCACCAATACTCCCCGCGCCCAGATTCTTCCAACCCACTGCGTAATATGCTGAGGGAAAAGCATGAGCACCGCCCCAACTGTGCCAATAAACAGAGTCCAAACAGGAAGGAATAGGGTAAATAGGATCGATCCCACCATACGAAGCATTACGATAACCTGAGAGCAAGATATTTCATATATTCACTGATCAATAGTTTAGCCGTACCAGGGTATTTCCACCATTCACTTAACTTAACCTGTTCGGGCAAGATAGGTTGGGGAATAATTTCAACATCGGGCATTTCACGACTAAAAACTTCCATGCTGCGTAAGATATGGTAATTAGCCGTAACCAGACGCAAACTTGTGTATTGATGGAGCTGCATCCACCGCGCCGTCTCCTCGGCATTGCCGTATGTATTATCGGCCTGATAACCAATATCCACGCGTGATAAAAGCTTTTGTACATCAGCCGGGGGCATTTTAAGCTGCTTGACCAGATCGGTTTTGGTCACCCCATGCCCGGCGCCTGAGATAAATAATCGTTCTGCATAATTGTCCGAAAGCAGCTGAAAACCTGTATCAAGGCGGTTAGTACCACCTGTTAATACAACAATCGCATCGGTAGGTTGATTATCAATTTGTTCCGGTTGAGCAATATGGACAATCTGCAGGACATACGCCACAAAACCCACTGTCCACGCGAGTGAAATGAAAAACGTAACCAGCAGGATAGACCGAAAAATAACAGCAAATATTTTCATTAGTTACGAATCTCCTTTGGTAGTGATTGGAGGTTAAAGTCTTTTGGGGGCTCTGATTTGGGCAAATCTCTCAAGGCTCCCGCGAAAGGTGCTAAATCGACGCTATCACCCTCAGTCATTCCCATTTTTGAAAAAGCACCTGCGTTCATTTCAATAGCAGCAACAACAGGCACCTGAGAACCATACGTTTTTTCGCTATCAGCGGGGATATTTTCATAGGCGCGCACAATGCGTCCTTTTTCATCAACAAAAATAATATCCAGTGGAATATCCATATTCAACATCCACATTTCCACCACCCGCGGGGAACCAAATAAAAACAACATACCAGCATTTTCTGGCAGGGAACTTCGATACATCAATCCATACTGGCGTTGGCTGGGTGTGCCAGCAATTTCAACGGAGAGAACATGATTGCCATTATGTCCACGCAATGTAAGGTTACCGCGCACAAAGCCAACATTTTGGGGTTGGGCAGAGTTATTTTGATGGTATCGATGCCACAACTGGTCAATCAACGCAGGGTTTAATGCAAACATAATCCCAGCGATAAAAAGCACCATCAGCGCCAAGAGTATTCCTGGTAAAAGACGTGACATAGCAACCCTTTGATAAAACGTAGTGGCGAAAAAACAGTTAAAGTATTATACTCGCACCCTAGAGTATATTCAATGGTTGAAAAATGACGGGAAAAGAACGCCATATTTTGCTTATTATTACTGCCAGCGTCGCCGCTTATAAAGCCTTGGACCTTATAAGATTATTAAAAGAACGCGCTATTTCCTGCGTGTGCGTTTTAACCCCCGGCGCTAAACAATTTGTAACCCCAATGTCTCTTGGGGCGTTAAGCGGTCAACCTGTTTATGACGAACTTTTTTCCCTGAAAGACGAAACTCAGATTGGCCATATTCGCCTGGCCAGGGAAACGGATATGATCCTCATCGCTCCGGCTACTGCAGATATTATTGGTAAGATGGCGAGTGGTTTGGCAGATGATCTGGCCTCTACCATCCTCCTTGCAACGGATAAGCCTGTCTGGATAGCCCCGGCCATGAACCCAGTCATGTGGAATAATCCAGCTGTGCAGCGCAATGTTGCACAATTAAAACAGGATGGCGTCACGTTTATAGGTCCAGGTTCTGGCAAAATGGCCTGTGGTGAAGAAGGGTTTGGACGCCTGCTTGATCCCGTTAATATTGCTGAAGAGATAAAACAATTTTTATGTTAACAGGTTTAAAAGCGTTGGTTACCAGCGGCCCTACATATGAACCTCTTGATCCCGTGCGTTTCATTGGCAATTATTCTTCAGGCAAACAAGGTCATGCTATTGCTCAGGCCCTAGCCGATGCAGGGGTTGAGGTCTGGCTCATTCATGGCCCCGTTTCATTGCCTACTCCCGATAATGTCCATGCCATTGCCGTACATACCGCTTCAGAAATGCTGGATGCCTGCCTGTTGCATCTTCCGGTAGACATAGCCATCTGCGCAGCTGCCGTTGCCGATTTCAGGCCAAAAGAACAATCCAGGCACAAAATTAAAAAACAACCTAACCAACCTATTCAAACAATGACACTGGAATTAATTCGCAACCCCGATATTTTAGCAACGCTTGGACATCACCCAACGTTGCGTCCTAAAGTGGTGGTTGGATTTGCAGCAGAGACACAAGACGTTCTCAACCACGCCCGTGCCAAATGCAAAAGCAAAGGCTGTGATTTTATCATCGCTAATGAAATTAATCAGCAGCATCAACCATTTGGAAATCAAAAAAATCAAGTGACCTATGTATCCACAAATGATGATGAGCAATGGCCATTGATGAATAAAGAAGATGTTGCATTCCGTATCATTCAAAAAATTAACGAGACACTTGATCAGCGATGAAAAGCATTTTTCTAACGTTTCTAAAATATGTTTGAAACGATACCCCCCTCGCACTTCAACAGTTGGGATTATAGGCAAGATATTGAGTCAGTTAGAAGAATAAGAAAGCGTAGGAATAGCCATGCTTATTTCACGTTTTCTCATTTTTTAGCTAGCCAAAAGCAAACGCGCAAAATCTCAACTCTTGAAGCGCGAAGGATATCATATTAAAGCAATAATTGACAAGCACCTGTTCTGCGGATTAAATAGAGGAATTGTCATCATTAACGTTGAGGTCCATATGGATTTTCGTGAATTATTTTACTGGGATCACCATTATAATTTTGTTCTGCTTTTTAACCTGTTCATAACCATAGGGTTATTTACATCAATCCGTTTATTCTCCGGAACGATCTCCCATATTAATGCAACCGATGAACTTCTGCGAAAGGACAATCCAGCTTTTGGTATTTCCATGGCCGGCGTTATTTTTGCCGTGACACTGGTGCTTTCCAGCGTCATTAATGGCGAACCTTTGGATTCTATCGGTGGATCGATTATCGCTGTGGGCGTCTATGGTATCCTAGGTATTGTGTTAATGTCATTGACTCGCTTTATTTTTGACCGGTTTCTCTTACCTAAAGTATCTATTCGCAATCATATTATCGCCGGTAATATTGCCGCAGGCATTACCGATGCAGGCAATGTGATTGCAACAGCCATTATCGTTCGTGCTGTAATTAAATGGGTTAATATCGAAGATTTCACCGCGATTCAAGCCGTGTTGCTTGCTTATGTTGTATCTCAGCTTCTCTTAAGCCTGACCACAACCACACGCCTAAAATTATTCTCGCTTAAAAATCCAGAATCCAGTTTAACAAAAGCTATCGAAAGCAATAATGTTGCCGTTGCTGTGCGTTTTGCAGGGCACCGTATTGGTACTGCCTTTGCTATTGCCGCTGCTTCCAATATCATGGTCTATGAAATTAACAATATCTATTACCTGATTGCAGGTTGGGCCGCGCTTTCGCTTATTTTGATGGGAATTCTAGAAATTATCGCTTTCATTTCACACCGCATCATATTGCTGCGAGTCGACGTCTATTCAGAAGTCGTCAACCAAAGGAATGTTGCCCTTGGTACGATTCAAGGCGTCATCTATATTTCATTGGGATTGCTCCTATACCAATTAATGGCATAAGCTGAATTCCCCGCTTTCTAGCACTGGCCTGGGGCACATCCTGTTTTAAAAAGACAGAAATGACGATATTTTTTGTAACTTTTTAACTTATGGTTACCCCTGGACTCCCTCATGCGCCGTTTTTTTCCACGTATGAGCCCCATACTAATCAATTGAGCATCATATTCCTTATCAAAAACTCAGGTTAACTTAAGACCGTGCACGTAAAGCCCCTCCCTTCCCATCTAAACTTCTTTTCATTCCCCATAACTTAAGATTGAATAACCACGGCAGATAATGAATTTGAATAATTTATTAAAAGTAACTATTTACAATTTTATTAAACTGCAATATAATCGTCATTATTCTCCTTTATTCAGCATATTAGGGTGGTTATATGGCAACAAGAACTTTTGAAGCATCATTTCTTACTAAAAAATTGCGTGAATTACCGGGATTCTTACTTACAACAAAAGACCACGCTCTATTTGTAACAATTATTAGCTTATTAATCTTAGGGCATTCCATGATTCATGCTTTGCTTGCCCTACCATTTCCTCGTCACGTTTCGTTATCATGGGTATGCTCAAGCTTCTTATATGAATGTTCCCTAGAATTCATCCGTCTACTTCCAATTAGTATCCTCTTCCTGATTGCTTTCATTTGGTACCGCCTACGCATTTTTAGTTCCATTAAAATTATCACCCAGGAAATCCACAAATTGGGTAATGAAGATATTGAGTTAAAGCTCCCACGCACAGCACCCAATCCAGAAGTCTTTGGACTGATTAAAAGTGTTCTACGCGCCCAAAAAGCGCAGGAGCGTATTATTCAAACGCTGCTTAATCTTTCTTCGGTCAAAGAATTGCAAGACGAAACCATTCGCATCGGCGAACGTTCTGATCTCATGAAGTTAGAAATCCTGCGCGAGATCAGGCATAAAACCTGTAATTTTTTAAACGCCATCTCCATGACAACACAAATGTTGCTCTGCCACTTAAGGAGAGAAAGCAATATTGTTATGTCCCCCCGTCATCAGGAAGAAGCCTTGGTACGTATTGATACACTGGTGAGGCATATTGAAGCCTTCACAACGGATTCACTCGAACGTGAACATTTTAATCCTTGTGATATTATGCAAGAATGTATTGATATACAAAAGAAAGCCCTTATACGCGGAGGGATTAATTTAGAATACGCACCGCGGCAAGATCTCCCTCCCATTTTTGCTGATAAAATTCGCTTCATCCAGGCCATCAACGGCTTAATTCGCCGCGCCTCAGACTTCTTAGTCAGCGGTGAAACCATTCGTATTTCTTTAAAACTAGCCCCTATTGATTATATTGACCATCTTATCATTACCATCGAAGATAATGGTTACGGCATTCCCGAAAAGAAAAGACAGGAGCTTTTTGAAATGCACGATGGTCGCGGAATTGAACGTGATATTGATGGAATTGAACTTTCCATTGCCTCAGTGCGCAAACTGTTAATTCTGCACGGAGGCGATTTAGAATTAACCGATGAATGGGGTAAAGGCTCTATTATCACGATTCATCTCCCTTACCAAACAACAGATGAATCGCCCCGACTCAAAACAACCATTGAAGGAAATAGCCAGCTACCCTCCAATGTTACCCCTTTGTTTAAAGTTAAAAACAGGGCTGATGTGTAAGTCTGGCTCAACGCACTATCCATAAAAAAGCCCGCCATATGGCGGGCTTTTTGAATTTTCTTTAAAAGAAAGAGTAAATCTAGTTTACAGCTTCTTTAAGCTCTTTACCTGGTCTGAAACGTGGATTGTTACGAGCAGGAATTTTTAATGGAGCACCTGTTTTAGGATTGCGGCCATTGCGAGCTTTAGTTTTGGTAACTTCAAAAGAACCCCAACCAATAATAGCAACTTTGCCACCAGTTTTGAGGGTTGAGGTAACACCGGTAAGGAAAGCTTCAACTGCCGACGATGCAGAAGCGTTTGTCAAACCAGCTTTTTTTGCTACGAAAGCAATTAATTCAGTCTTATTCATAAATACTCCACTCTTATTGAACTTGGCACGACATCAAGGAGCTTAAAGCTCCAACAGCGCACCTGGAACCAGGAACAACCTAGCGATGTCGTGGCCTCACTATAAGTGGCTTTATCTGAATTGTCGAGTGGTGTTTTTCCGTAAATATTCATTTTATAAGCCAAGGGTGACATATTAATCACACTTTGACCTTGTATTTTAATCCTTGGTTATAAGACTACTAAGCTAATTCATCCTTTAATTGTCAACTTCATACCCTTTTTTATGAACAAATCGTTAACCTTTAGCATGGTATAATAGATCTGTTAGGTGTTGATCCAACGATTGAAGATATTGAAGATATGGTAGCCTAAAAACGGATAAATCCTAGGCAGGCCAAGGTGGGGAGGATAACGTTATGAATTCGAGCAAACTGTTAAAAAGGCTTTTTTTAGTTAGTTCCATGCTGGCACCATTAGGTTTGACTTATTCAGGTGCTTTCTCTGCTTCTGAAGATGATCCCACCTGCATAGAAGATATGCAAAACACACAAGATAGCAATAGACCTGTGAAAGATTGCTATTGCGCCAATCCAGGCGGCCGTAAATTAAATATAGCACCAGGAAGCCTGACCTTTAAATTCGCTGACTGCCCACCACCACCAGCAGGGCCTGGAGCATCTTCACCACCACCACCACCAAGCGGTTTATCTGGGGGGATATGTTATACAACAACAGGCCTACCCACTACGGTATCCATCAATTCAACATCCACGACCTGGACAACGCCTGCTACAACCATTAATGTTGGGGCCTACAGCAAAATACACGTTGACTATTCTTCAGGCAGCTGGTCAAGCCCGGAAGTTGGATCAACAGGTCCTGAAGGGGCTTCATGGGCAACAGGATCCGTTAATTACGCTATGCCTGGTGGCCCACCTATGGCTTTAATTGCCCGCGCCGGTGGTAATTTTTCCGGTTATAAGTACGTTGTCGGTAATTCCACTATAATTGACGGTCAAAAAGCGGCCGGTCTTTTAGATTTTATCGCCAATGATGATTTGGTTGGTTCTCCTGGATTTTCAGATAATAGCGGCTCCATAACTGTGTCCGTTTATGATGACCCAGCTTGTGTAGCACCACCCGCTCCACCTCCAACGTCGCCAACCACACCTCCTCCAACAAATTCAGGGCAACCTTGTCAAAATACCAGTCCTGGAGGACCTTTAACCGTTTCTAGTACGTCATTACCATGGACGACCTCAGGAGTTATATTGTCACGATACAGTAAGGTTGTTGCAACTATATCCGGTTCTTCATGGTGGATAACTCCAATCTGTGGACCTTGTAATCCTTTAACTGGATCTGGAATTGCATCGTCAGGCTATGTAGCTCCCGGTCTCGGTGAAGGTATTTTGCTGGCCAAAATAGGATCTGTTGTTATTCCTGTTGATCACACCCCTTTTACATTCGATGGAAGTTTGTATCAAGGCGAGATCATGTTTACAACAAATGATGACACGTATCGCGCCTATGGAAATGGAAATAATGATAATAGCGGGTCAGTCACGATTTCGTTTGCAGATGATGCCTCATGCAGCACGACAACACCCCCCCCAACCCCGGTAGTCGTTCCAGCGACTTATCCATGCAAGAACACCACAACACCATTGCCAACAAACTGTATTGTTGATAGCCGTGATTCTGCCTGGAAAGACTGCGGTGTGCATTTGAATAGCAATAATATGGTAACCGCATATGTGGAAACACCATCCAGCACATGGTGGGTTACCCCTAACTGTAGTCCTTGCACAGCAAATGGCGCCGGATCGAGTGCCCAACCTCAATATACCTTTACAGGCGCGGGTGAAGGAGCACTGCTTGCAAAAGTAGGTGCAATCGGCCCTGTCAAAGCAGGTACAAGGCATACCTTTATCGGCAGTGACACCTATAAAGGCGAGATTTACTTTGTTGTCAATGATGACTTTCCTCAAGCTTACGGAAATGGACTCACCGACAATAGTGGTACGATGACCATCAAGTTTGAAAATGGCGATTCCGCCAATGGCATTACCTGTGAACCATGAAACCAAAGGCCGTGAGAATGATGCGATGTTATTGTTTGGTTTAAAATAAGCTCAGGGGATTTCTATGGAATACGATGGAATAAGATTCTTCAAATCGCGGTTCATACGCGGTTATTCATTGATGGAACTCTCCATTGTGATGTCGATTCTCGCCATCGTCGCCTCAAGCGGCCTTGCGGTAGTGGGTAGCAGGGATGAAGCCAACCGAATGCGGATTACGCAAGAAAGGATGGCTGTTATTGAATCAACCATCCAAGGGTTCGTTTCGAATAGCACGTATGGTTACCTTCCCTGCCCGGCCGATGATACGTTGGCTGAAACAAGTAATAACTTTGGCAAACCCTCCGCCTACGACAGTTCAACCGGTAAATGTGCCATATCAGAAGGCATGTTGCCTGTACGTAATAACGGCACCACCCCTGCTTTTAATTTAAGTGATGAATATTTATACGATGGTTGGAACAGGCGTTTTCGTTATAAAATTGCCACCTATATGGGCAATGAAGAAGATTTTGATAATGACGAAACACGCGGTGATATTTCTGTTCAAGACCTCAAAGGTCATGAAAAAACCAATCTCACCCTTAAAGAACCCCTCAATTTTGGTGCCGCTTATGTGTTAATAAGTTTTGGACCTAATGGATATGGTGGTTATACACGGCAAACTAACACTATCATCCCATTCCCATCTTCTTCATATAACAAAGAAGTAGAAAATTCCAACGGTGATAATATTTTCGTGCAAAACGATAAAACCAGTAAATTTGATGATGTTCTACTTTTTAAACGCAAAATCGATTTAAAACCGCCTAAACTCCAATATGCCAAACTCGTAACACCAGACACTGAATGTCATCATGCGGGCACAATAGCTAAATATGGTAAACCTGGCTCTGGAAGTTTTCTCGATAGTTTATATGCAACCGATCCAACCTTAGCCAATCAGCTCTATAAAAGTTCGGTTGCCCTCAAGAAAGTATGCGATAATCCACCGATTACATCGTTTAGCACAACCATTACCTGCTTGCCTTCAACCTTTGGTACCTCAGAAACCGTAAACGGCATAACCACGAACTTTACCGAAACCAGAGCCAATAACCGCACGGCAAAATCGCAGGACAACCCATCCATTGCAGCCTTGCATGATGGCAAGTACGTGGTGGTCTGGCAAAGCCTCGATCAAGACAGTGATGAATACGGAATTTACGGTAAAATATTCAAAAAAACCGGAGCCGGCTTCAGTGCTTCCTACAGCAATGTTGCCAGCGATCCTAATAGAGGTGAATTCCTTATCAATACCAACACGCAGGGCGGTCAGGTCCAACCCTATGTGGTAGCGACTGATTATGGTTTTATTGTCGCCTGGTCCACCAATTTTAATGGAGATAAATCTTATATCGCCATGCAGCGTTATTTCAAAAATGGTAAAGCCTATGGCGGTGAATATCGTTTAGATCCAAGCGCAAGCCAACTAAGTGCAGAACCTTACATCGTTCCATTCAGTGATGATTCCTATATTCTACTCTTCCAAGGAATTTCGGTGGCAGATGGAAATGCCGATATTTACCAGCAAAGCTATGGACGCGTAGGAATTGCCATCGGCGGATATTCGAAGGTCAATAACAACACCACCTTTATGTCGAGTTCGCAAACCAGACCGGTGGGAGCCGCTTTTGAAAATGATGCTGGCTATGTAGTACTCTGGGAGAATTATGATACCAGCGTTACTCCACACAACTATGATATTATGGCTCGCCGTTATACATTAGTTGGTGATAGCTACACGCCGCAAGACACGCCTGAATTTCAGGTAAATGCAACCTCAACCAACGATCAACGCAATCCTGATATAGCACGCTTAAGTGACAATCGCTTCGTTGTGGTGTGGCAAAGCAATAATGAAATCATGGCTAAGCTCTATGATACAGGGTTTGTTGCGGTTGGCGGTGAGTTCCAGGTTAATACCACCACGTCAGGCATCCAATCATTCCCATCGGTCACAGGGATGAATGATGGGGGCTTTATCGTTGCCTGGTCGAGTGAAAACCAAGACGGCAATAATTATGGTATCTATCATCGCCGTTTCAAAAGCGATGGTACTGCCGAAGCTGGTGAAACGCTCACTAATACCACCACCTCCAATTCGCAATACATCCCTAAAATTGCGAGCTATATGCGCAATACAACCAAATACATGATCGCTTGGCAAAGCTATCTGCAGGATGCAGATAGCTGGGGAATTTATGAGCAGATCTTTATGGATGGGGATTCATGTCCTTAATCAAAAAGATTAACGAGAGGCTGACTTTACTCCCTTATCAGATGTGATTCTATTTGAAAAATGCGGATCTTGGCTACTGAAGCTGATATAACGTTCATCACGACGATTTAGCTTATCGGGCCCTCTCTGAGGGAGTAGGTCTCTCTCCTTCTTTGATCGTTGATAGGCGCCCCTGTTTTGTACAAAACGTTTTGCTAACCAATCCATCCAATCTTTTAAAAAATCCAATTTTATACCGCCATTTTTATGACACTGTTGTTTGGCACCCCCAACAATAATTTTCAATAATTTTTCTTCTATACGTTTATATTTCCGTATATCCATGTAAGCAAATCTACCCTTATTATATTCATAATTCTTCAGTTCTTTACTATAATTCCTGACATGCTCCACTGTTTCGCATTTAACAGAGCTACAAAGCGCATTCAAAAAATAGTTGGATCTTTCCTTAAAGTATTCAGTATTATGCTTCTTATGATCCCTATAATAATAGCACAGGATTGAAGTCATTACTTTATTTTTGATATAAAGCTGCGTATTCATTAAATCAAAATCCTGCACTGACAAGCATCCTTGAGGTACCGGATGTAAACCACCTATTTCCAGCGAATCTATCGCTGAAGATTGATTTAAAAACCGAGTAAATAAAGTTAAAGATAAAGAATCATTGATGCTATCTACGATAGTTGAATCTAGGGGGGGTTGGACTAATGACCTCTCTTCAGATTCCTTTTTTGAACTACGATGTTCATGCTGTTTTTCTAACCGTTTCTTATGTCCATTTTGGCTTCCTTGTTGATCAGCTTTTTTACCTCGACTTGACGCTTCAATAGAAGAATAATTTAACGATGAAGAGCTGGACACTTCACTAATGTCATATACAATTTCTTCTTTCTTGCTACTCGCAGTGGATGATGGAAAATGATTTACTTCGTTTCGCCCCCCCATCTCAACACTCGATTGCACTGGCGTCGAAGACGCGGTTTCCTGAGGCTTTTCATCCACAGGGTTATGATCCACGTAAGGAGGATTACCTCCGAGGCCATCAAGAGCTGGAAGATCTGCACGCTTTTGATTCCCAACCGTATCACCCTGAATACTCGCATTGTTTTTTGAAGAATGGCGTGCTGTTCTTGTCCGTTCATCTTGTTTCTTTGCTGGACTTTCTGACACAAGCTTTCTCGATGCAAGAACGTTAGCATTATATGTCAAAGGAAATTCAATTGCATGTGGTGTCACGCTCTGTCCTTCAATAATAGTATTCCTTCTTTGTGTAACCGTATTACGACTCACAAAAAAGAGTGGCTCTACATCGGTGAGTCCCATTTCATTTACTTCTTCACGTATGAGTTTTCCTCGGGCATTTTTTGCCTCATATGAAAAAATGCCACCCGATAGCCCTTTTCTAAGGACATCTATTAAATCACGTTTCACATCTTGTATATTTGCTTTTTTAGTATGATATAGATGAATACAGTTGACTAAAAAGGCAACGCGCGCATCAGTATTCCCGTTCCCTAATGAAGCTGTTTTTCGATATTCATTCCGCGAGGCAAAGTCACCCGAGAGAATGGCATCGACAAGTAGGTCTAAATTTTCCACATTACTTGTTGTTGTGTATGATGTTCTAACTTCTTGTAAAGTTGCATTTTTCTTCCTTTCGATATCATCCAATACGTTTACTAACCGTGTTTCTTCCTTTTCTTGAGCAAATTGCTTGACGTTTTTCAGTTTCTTATCTTGGATTGTTACATCGATAATTCCTTCGTCAAGCCCTAAACGAAACAGATTGAGCACAGCTTCCTTCTCATCTTCACTTTCGCTAACAATAAAGCATTGTACCAATAAATGTCCTCGTCTGACTCTGTTTGTTACCGCAACAGAATCCTGATATATTCCGATAGCAGTATTATTTTTCAATTCGCTGTGCACCAGCTTATCAAATGTTTCGAATGAATAACCTCGCTCCCAGGCACATTTAATTGACAATCGCTTAAGCTGCCGTTCCGAGTTTTCTTTAAAATTCGCCTCTACCTGTTTAATGGTTGCTTTTAGTTGAGGGAAGTTTCCGTGCAGATCGTCCTTAGTCTTTGAACAAACAAAATAGTGGCTGACTGCATGATAAAGAACACGTACTTGCTCTGCCGCTATAGTGCGAGCCGGTTCACGCACATAAGTGTTTAAATAATCATCCATGGACATTTTAATGACTTTATAAATTTCCTTAAATTCCTGTGTAGAATAGTCTAATTCAGGATTAAGGCAGTCAACATAACGCCCCCATAATAAGCCAAGAGTGCATCCGCATACACCTAGTTCAAGATAGTTATCCTTCTTATCATAATGATTTGCCAACAATCCACGCGCCTCAGTAAGGGCTTGTTCTTTATATAAATTTCGTACCGAAAGTATGGTTCTAATCAGAAGGTAATCTGAAAAATAAGGAATATCTTTTATGTTCGCATAGAACGCATCCCCTAATTGCCGCGCCTGCTCATTATTGCAAGCCACGGCCGAAGTATCAATGGCATCAGATATTTTAAAAGCGTTAAATGATAAACCTATGTCATCTGTATCCAGCGTACCTTCCGTATTATTAACACAATAATGATTGTCTTTTAAGAATCCTCCAATATTTCCCTTATAAAGGTCAAATAAGTAATTCTTTGCCTCAAAATAGATTGTTTCCATTTTTGATCGGACTTGGTTTTCTATTGAAACCTCATCTAATTCGTCTTCTTTTGCAGCCGCAGATTTACTGCTCTTTTTTTCTTCACCATTTTTTTGTTTTCTGATTTTCGCTCGAACATCTCCAGCTATTTGGTTTTGAACCTCTTGAACCTCAAGAGATCCAAGAATTTTATCACCTTCTAACAGACTTTCAATAAGAGCCTCTGTCGTTTTATTATCATGTTTATTTCTTAACCCTTCTCCTGCTATATCTTTTTTGATATTACTTCTCAGTGTTAGAAATTTATTTTCAAATTGTAACGCACTTGATAACCAGGCATAAGGTTTGCCTGTGTTGATTAAATGCGCCACTTGCTGGCAAAATTGATTTAGTGTATGTTTTACATCTTGTTTCTTTATTCTGAAATCCAACTCAAAAGGTTTTCCATCCTGAATAGCTCTATCAAGCGCGTCTAACATTTTAGATGCCGCACGAGGTCTTGTTGACAGTATTTTTTTTACTTTCACTAATAATTCAATTTCAAATGTTTTCGAAGCTATTGCCTGTTCTAATGGCAATCTTAGCGACGAAGGAATACGTTCTGCGGCCGACGTATATGGTGTTAATGCAATTTGAATGGAGGATGGTTTTGTTATACCTAAACGATTAGGTGAGTCACCCAAAGGGCTAATACTAACACTTAAGTTTGACTCATTTGAACCGCTTACTTTTACATTTTTCATTGCGGTTCTTTTTAACGATGCCCGGTTGCGTCCTTTTGATTGCGTTTTATTCGCAGACTCCATCCTTACATCATGGTTATTTGCATCTGCATCAATAGCCACACTATCATTGGATTCTGAGACAATTCTAGGTGAAAAACTACTTTGTTCTTGCATTCTTGGCTGATGTTTTTCATATTTACGATATTCTCTGACCAGCCTATATATCGTATGATATGGTTCTTCTTTATAATCACGCCTGCTTTTTGCCTCTACCATAGAATAAATACGGTCAGCATACGCTATGGCCTCCATTGCCGTGTTCAAGTGTATGTCCTTTGTAACGTTTTCAAGGCACATCTTAAGAAACAACGGAATATATAAATGATTATCATTTTTCCATCGAGATAATGCTTGTGGATTAGAAAAATCTAACATTCTAAAAATACTATTTAGCTTATTTACAACCAAGGGTAGATCGGCATCTTTCAGATTCCGAACCCACAACTTTAGGTAAAGACCAAATGTTTTACTATACTGATCCCCTATTTCATTAAGTTTTGAACGCATCATATGAGGATTAGCAAGATGCTTCTCTTTTAGGGTAAATACACCCTTTGCGATATCATCCCATCTCACTTGCTTTACATTGAATGACAATGCCATAAAACCATAAACAGCATTGTTAATTGATGCATCTGGTGCATGCAACAACATAACTTGGTCATGCCCTTTTAACATTGATGTAAAAAATGGCCGAACATCCTTATTTTCCTGCACTTGTCTGAATATATCAACCACCAACGGCATATAATCTTCAGAAAAAAGCGGTAATCCCTCACCGTCACTTAATAAAGATCTAATATTGTTTTCAGCTTCAGGATTATTATCTAAACTATATTTTTGATCTGATGCAAAAACAAGCGCTTTCGAGATTTTTGAAATTATGTCGACTTGATATTGTGGGCTGCTTACTGCCTTTTTGAATGCTGCTATTTTATCCCCGTATTCTCTTTCAATACACAACTTATAAACCATTTTACATAATTGTTTCTGGAAATCTTTCTGCTCATAATCCCCTCGGTTCATACCATCATTGTAGAGGAGAACTGAGGTAAAAAAAGAGGTCAGCGGATCGCGATCATTACTGCATAACATCATGTCTCCGCTATCACACATCGTGCTTATAACGTCTTTACTCATCTGTTTTATTGTTTTAGAAAAATCCTTGGGCTGAAGACTCAATCCTGCTATTTTACTTTGTATTTTACCTAAAATTATGCGAATAATTGCATATCTTTTATCACCCAAATTGCCTGGGAGTTTTTCAATCTGCTCATTTAATTTCTGGCATAATACAGATTCAATTGCTTGATGATTAAATCCAACTGCTAATATAGCTGATGATTCTTCTTGCCGATTTTTAACTTTAAACATTCCACCATCTCCGTAATACTAATCTTTAGAATCAGTCATATTATTGTCATAAAATCAGTTGTCAATCTAATTAAAGATCAAAATTATATAACTACTACTTTCAACAAATTATTATGTTATATATTAAGCTACACAGCAAATCTCATAGCTTTGTTAAATCTTCCCCTGATCACTTGCGTCCCAAGGATTTTTCGTTACACTAGCTAAGTATGACTAATATAACGGCCAACCTCATAAAACTTCTTCGTTTACTATTCGTGTTTGCAGGCAATTGCTTGCTCATGATCTGCATGGCCATGTCTTCCGTGGCAGTCATCATTGCCATCCATAACAGTCCCGTGTCTGTAGCCCAATATTACCTGGAACATTTTTTCAGCGACCGTCATATCAAAGGCATCTCCAGTACGATTACCGAATTCAGCTATACCCATGCGAGCATCAAGGCGATCCGTTTTAATACGACACAACCGAGTTCCATTGACCGCATTGACCTAAACTACCGTATTTTGGAAACAAACCCTTTTAATGTGGATATCGACACCCTCACCATCCATAAAGCCATTATCCATGCCACTGTAAATGACGGTAAATTTGAATTTGGCAGTATCGTTGACCAATTACGCACCCTCTCAGCCAACACCGCTCCTCAACCATCTACGCCTCCTGCCAAGTGGAATATTCACCACATTGAGGTGAATGACAGCGTTCTTTATGTACATTATCCCAACCAAACAACCGTGCTTCCCTTCACATTAACCATCGAACCTTTAAAAGAAGGCTTTAAAGGACATTTGAACATTCCTATGGCCAAATTAGTCTTGCTAGATTATCCACTTGGTGAAATTGGCAAATTAACCGTAGAAGGACAGGTAAAAGGGGATGTTGATTTTAAATCCACGCCTGAGGCAACCCAAATTTTAAGCTCTAAATTCTCCTCACTGGTACCCGGAACCATCAAGTTTGTTGCCTCAGACAGTATCATGCAAAAATATGCCGAACAACCACAAATGCAACTCTTGCTGCAGGCCCTTTCTAATTACCATTTCCAAGTCGCTGATATTGTTTTAGCGTCTGATAAAAACCATCGCGTCAAATCATCCCTTACCTTAAAGGGAACCAACCCCGAATTAGCAAATGGACGCAATGTGAATATCAATATAAACCTTAACGGAAATCTGTTTGACCTTCTTTCACAAAACCCCTACGATGTACCACCAGCTGTGAAGTCGTTTATTCAATCTATAGGAGAACAGCGATGACCAAACGTTTTTTGCTTCTAGCCATTCCAGTACTTGCCCTTGTGTGCGCCTGCCAGCCAACGGTTAAACTCGAAGCACCCGATAAACCAATTGAAATCAATCTTAATGTCAATATCGAACAGCATGTTAAAGTTCAAATTGACCGTGACCTGGAAAAATCCATGTCTAAAAATAAAGCCATTTTCTAAGTTTTTGATAGGGAGATTCACTATGCTTAAAATATCAGCTATTATCAGCACATTCCTCGTGGCATCTACCATAGCGGTAAGTGCATTTGCTGTGGATTTTCAACAAGCACGCAGCCAGGGATTGGTTGGTGAAAAACCAGATGGTTACGTTGCTGTTGTTTCTGGTGGCGGTGACGTTCAAAGTATCGTTAATGATGTAAACCAAAAACGTAAAGCTGCATACCAGGATATTTCTCAAAAGAACCATCAACCGCTTGATGTCGTTGGCAAACTTGCCGCCGAGAAAATCATCACCAACCTCGCACCAGGTGAGTATTATCAAAATGGCAGTGGTAAATGGGTGAAGAAGTAACGCACCGCGCATCTTCTTTTTGCTAAGATAGCCCGCTTTTGCGGATGGCATTGTTTGTGACTTTTTAGCCGGTTTTGGTGGTGCTATTTTGCGTATCATTTTATGCGGTTGGACTGCACCCATAATTCCATTGATCATGTCGAATAGATAATTGCTTAAATATTTTTATATAAGCCTTCTATTCCTCGTTCTAAAGGAAAAAAGACGAAGCAAAACTCCGTTTCACCGCCTAAAATCCAACTTCCTTAATCAACGTTGTGATCATCTTGCTGATGGCCCCGCCTAAGATACTATGATGCTGACCTTCCAGTACCAATAATCCGCGGTAAACATGTGACGTTGCAAAATTCGCAGCAGTCGGTTTTAGGATCACACGATAAATGGTATCGTGTGGCTGGAATTGTCCTTTTTGGTTGGATACTGCAGCGATCTTACCGCCGAAATCCGACACCAGATAGCGCGAATCCAACAATTGGGTGCTGGAGATATCCACCCGCTTCAAAACTAAGTCCACGCCACTTGGCCCATGCAGGCTACGAAATATTCCTTCGGCACCTGATTTCATTTTTTCCATATCATGTTCGTTGATATAGGCTTCCACAATGGGGTGGGATGGATCAATCACCATGGCGAGTTTATCATCAATGCCTATCCATTCGCCTTCTTTCAAGGCAGATTTAACATCCGTAATCACACCAGCAAAGGGCGCCCTGACAATCAGGCGCAGTTTTTCCTGTTTTAAACCCGTTAGTTTGGCTTGCTTTGCTTTGACATCTTCTTCAAGCACCCGATGCTTCATCTGCCATTCTTCTTCTGACCCTGCTCCGCGTATCTGATAGACTAAACGTGCCACCTCGACTTCGGTCGTGGCGATGTCTTTATCTAACGAAGGATCAGCAAGGATCAATAAGATATCATCCTTTTTAACCTGCTGGCCATTTTTGATTAATAACCGTTGTACCTGGGCAGGGCGTGGAGAATAAGCACTAAATTCCTGTTCCGACCTTAAGACGGCGGGCGCCTGGATCGATGCTTTCCATGGAATGAGAAAAAATGCAAATATGATCGTTGCCACCAACACACTGACTTTTGAATTTAAATTCCAGTGAATCCTTTCACGCTGTAACCAGTACCATTGAAACTCTTTGACAACGGGAGTGATAAAAAAGTAATAAATGCCCCCCAGCAAAAACGCAATGCCAAGCAATTTAAAGACCAGATGGTAAAGTGTATAAACCATACCTCCGTAAAGGCCAATACGGTAAATAAGCAAGCTATAGCCATAGATGATCAGGATAAGGTCATATTTCCGTCCCAACGTTTCGGGTGCAGGATATTTCAATCCAACCAGCCGTTCCCGCGTAAACCACTTCATCATGGCAAAGGCACGGTCCTGGAGATTTTCGATATTGATGATATCAGAAAAAACATAATACCCGTCAAACCGCATCAATGGATTCATATTCACTAACAGCGTGGTCAAAAAATTGACAGAAACAATCATAAAGGCTGCCGTCCGCAATGGACCGTCATCTAAGAAGACCCAAAAATAAGCCGCAATAATCGCAATGCCCATTTCCACGGCAACTCCGGAAATACCGACCATAATCCGCTGCCATCGGGAAGGCAGCTTCCACACCTCATTGGTATCGGTATAAAGAACCGGGCAAAACATAAAAAACGACAGTCCGATCGAAGGGACTCTCAACCCCAAACGTTTGGCCGTAAAGGCATGGCCCAGTTCATGCAGCGCTTGGCAACATATGACCGTTGCCGACATAATCAATAAACCCTGCACATTGAAAAAATAACTGAATGTATGGGTAAATTCACCCCAGTGACGCAATAATAATATGATAGCCCCAGCAGCTGCAATCAAAAATGCATACAGCACTTTCATCGAATAAAGACGATTGACGTAAGGCAGGCATTTAGTGAGCGTGGCATCACACCGAAACAAAGGTATGCGGATAGACATCATCATCTGCGCAAGTTTTTTCCAGTTTTTCTGGTTCCCCAGTTTGGTCACGGCCATCATTTTTGCTTTCTTGTCCGCGGCAACAGCATGGACAAGATGATGATTTTCAAGGAAATCCAGAACCTGTTTAATATGCTCTTCATCTATTTCATAAGGAAGTTGAGCATTGACTTTACTCATCATTTTGCGTGGCGTGCCTTCTTTCCAGCACGCAATGATGGCATATTCAATCATCCCAATACGGTAAAAACGATTCGCCGGTGCATCATGCAATGTCCAGGTAGAACTACCATCTGGGGCAGCAGGACCAGGTAACAAGGTAATGTCACCCCGCAACGGTGGCAATGTCGTATCGGCAAACACTATTTGTTGGGGATTCCATGTCATGCCAATGGTTCCTACAGTACCAATAATTTTTTCAAATAACTCAACGGCCGCCTTAACCAATAATACCCAATGGGCACATAATCCCCATAAATTTTGGCTGACCCTTTGAGACCAATACGTGATTCATCTGATACCTCATCAAGGGTGATCTTCGCACGGTATGCTAACTGTCCTTGCCCAACATCTTCTGCTTCGTAACTGACATATTTTACCGTGCCCTTAAGCGTACTTAACGGACTGGCATTGAGGTAAATTTTAACGGGGGCCTTGTCAGGTAAATGAATTGCGTCATCAATTGCTAAATCGGCTTTGACTTCTAATTGCTTGGGATCCGACACCTTCATCACCTGTTCGCCTGTCTTAACAGGCTTACCTATCCAGTCGGTTTTATCAGCATAAATCACCACACCATCACGCATGGCTTTGACATCAATCTTATCCAGCATTTCCCTGGCATAATCCATCTGATGCTGCTTTTGTTTGACTTCTAGTTGCAGCAATGCCAAATCGGCCGCACTGGTATCATCGGTGGATGATGAAATACTTTTCTGTCCGGCTTGGCGCAATTCGGCTATTGAACTATCGAGTTCCTTTTTAGCATAATAATAATCATTGCGAAGTGTGGTATCATCGAGCGTAAAAAGAATTGTGCCCTTTTTAACAAATTGATTGGGCGCAACCAGGATATCTTTGACAACGCCATCCGTAGGAGCTGTGGCTATCCATGGTTCCTGTGGCACCAATTCCATCGGTGCCAATACCGATTGGCGCACGGGAAAACAGATTAATAACAGGGCTCCCAGAATATATTGCTTTTTCTTCTTATTCAATGTGAAGGAAATATTACTCCAGGGTTTCTTATTCTGGCCTTCCAGGGCCCAAACAGCATGCGCATAGGTTTCCACAATACGCTGCACAATTTTGATATCACCTTCTTTGAGTGACTGGTCACAGGCAATCCACAATCCGCCTTTCAACTGTTTGCTCGGAGAAATGATTGGAAACCAAACACCCGATGGACTCCCAAGTTCTAACCATTCTTTGGTGATTTCTTCAGGAAAATCCGCCACGCTTAACACCACCCCCTGTGGATCTTTGCAATGATTGGCAAAACAATATTTAGCGATTTTCTTGATCCATAATGCAAAGGGAGAATTTTTATCTACTTTGGATAAACCCGATATGGCTTCGATAGCCACCATATTACCAACCTGTTGGCTAAATGCCACAGCCGTACGGTAGGGTATCATGCGCAATAATTCATTGACCAATAAAAAATGCTGTTCATGAGGTGTCATTGCTCGGCGTATAGCTACTTCTATATCCATCATCAGGCTTATGCCCCTGAGCTGGTTTTGAAAATTTAATTCCTTTTCCTTGTTACTGCCACTAGCCGATATGGCAGGTTCAGTTTTTACCACTGGCCCCACCTGCACTGTAGCATTCTTATTCTTCGTTGTATCGGGAGTAATGGTCATTGACTCCATAGATTTCAGCCCTCTTTATTTTACCAAGGTAGCTGTTCCAGTCATTCCTGGAACAATACCTTCGTTATAATTCCCTTCCTTCAATACCCCAGTTACCTTAAACATTTGGCTTACCGGATCAATTCTTGGCACCACATTGGTAATAGATCCGGGATATTTTCTACCCGTTTCCTCAACATTAAGGCTGAATACTCCACCTTTTTGAATGTTGATAAGTTTATCCGAAGGGACCAGCAATTCGACTTCCGGGGCACCAAAAGCAATCAATTTCATGATAGCCTGCCCCTCTTTAACGGTATCATATGGATGAACCGAAATATCAACCACAGCACCATCATAGGGAGCCACGATCTTGCAATGGTCAACCACTGCCGATGCCTTCATAACATCCGCTTTTGCACGGTCAAAATCAGCATCCGCCAATGTCACTTCCAAATCACTGGCAGAACCCAGTTCTTTTAATTTTGTTTTAGCGTTAAATGAGGCTTCACCCGCTTTTAAATCGGCTTTTGCCCGTGCCAATACTGCTTCATTCATTGCGCAATCGAATGAAAGCAAAATATCCCCCTGCTTGAAGCCTTGCCCTTCTTTCACGGCAATATTATTGACTCGCCCTGAAATTTCGCTGGCAACGCTGGATTCGATGCTCGGCACAATAACCGCAGTCAACGGTTCTTCTACAGGAATCAACGCTGGTGCAGAGGGCGCAGAAGCCTTAGCTGACGTTGGTGATATTGTCTCAGATGCTGATTGCGGCTGGGCAATCTTTGCTTGGGTATCAGAAACAGCAAAGGTGGTTTTTTCTTCCACCGCAGTTAAGACTTGCTTTTCACGATTGGCATCGGCCATTTCGATTTTCTTATGACGGCTGTACGAATCTACTGTTCCCAAAATAGCCATAATGATAATGACACCCGAACAAATACCAGCGGCCATCATTTTTTGTTTATCATGGCATAATGCCATGATTTTAATCCGTACCAGCCTTGCCCATTTATGACGTGATAGTCCCTTCAATTGTTCCCACTTTTCACGCTTCAACTGATTCCATTGTATCTGCTTCAACTGATTCCATTTTTTCTGCCACATATTCCCCCCCTATTTCCTCGCTTCGCTGATGCTGGATTTTATCTTTTTACGATTTAACAGAGCAACTATTTTTTGAGCGGTAGACTCATCACTTACCTCTATGTAAGGACGATACGTCGATTTCTTGAATAACTTCTTATCTTCATACACGCCAACATGGGTTTTGCTTCCATAACGACTAACTGCATCTTGAATTTCATATAATCTGAAATCCGCCTCAGAAGCTTCCATAAATTCTCCTGCCGTTACAGCCCATGTATGCGCCTTGGGATTTTCAACCGGCTTTTCATTATTGCTGGGAACATCGCGGCTTGAAATAATATCATTTTGAGCTACGACATTCGTTTTTTCTAAAATTGCAGGCACTTCATGTTGCGTGTGGAATTGAGGTTTAGGCTGAGGCTCAGGTATTTTTTCGCTTTTTTGAGCTTTAGCTACGAATAGCTCCTGACGATGTCCTGGTTTTAAGACAGGTATTAGACCAGCCAACCGATTCTGTACTGGTTTTTTATCCAAAGCAGGCTGTTCTTTTGGTTTTTTATGAGTTTCGTCAGAATGAATAATGCCGCTATCTTGCCTCTGATAATGCGCGTTATCTCGCATCGATCGACTAGGTGCAGCACCCGAATAATGGTTCATAATAAATTCATTTGATGCCTTTTCTATCGTAAATGGCTCTGGTTTTTGGGTGTCTTCTTTGCTGCTGGCTAGTTGAATTTCGTCTTGTTTTCCTTTCACACCATGGGTATCAGACGTAGGATTAACATAGGCAAATTCCGGCAATTCTTTCGTACGCAAGGCTGTGGAAATCTTCGTATTGACCGAAACCGTATTCATTTGAGTTTGAATAGCACTGGCAAGGGTTGACACACTCTCATCTTTGATTTCATCAGGTATCATATCCATACCAACAGAACTCAGTAATTGACCAAAACTATGATGCAATTCGGCATAGGCATAATCACGTTGCAAGTTTGCAAACACGGCATTCGCACCATCATCAATCACTTTTTGATCCGCCGCGGTTCCTGCTTGTTTTTGTTTTAAGGTGTTTTGATAGATTTGATCATTCACGCGGGCAATTTTCTCAGCAAGCGAAATTCTGTCCAAAGCAATCTTCTGTTGTGCATAGGCAATATTAACCTGGGCCAGCACCGCTACGGTTAAAGCATCGCGTTTGGCTTCCACCAGCTGCATCTGCATTTTGCCATTGGCGGCCTCTTGCATCCGAGTAATAGGCGCCAATACATCAAACACCACTTTAAAGCCAACATCGATCCAATTATGGTTGAAAAGAAATTGATTACTGTCGTAATTATAATTCACATTCATGGAAACGCCTGGAATCATTTTCAACCAGGCTTGCTGCACTTGACGTTTGCGGATACGTTGCTCATAATCCTGTTCACGAATTTCTGGACGATTTAATACGGCATACGTTTCAAGCTGCTTAACGTTAAAGCGTGAATCCGGCCGCATATAGAGCTGTTTATTATCGGTCACAATTTTAAAATCTTCACCTGGACGAATATTGATCAACGAGGCCAATTCTATTTTGGCGGTTGCCAGTGACGACAGAAGTTTGCGTAATTCACTAATATTAGACAACAGGTTCTTTTGATAATTCAAACTCTCAATCGGTGTAAGTACTCCCGCTTTCTGCCCTGCCGCAGTGTTATTAAGCGCACCTTCGGCATCCTTCAATAATCGCTCCACTCGAGGTAATATACGCTCGGCAATGGCAGCCTTCCAGTAAGCAATCCGCACATCACGCAAAATTCCTTGAATGATGGCACGGCGGCGCTCACCACTAATCAGGACTTGATCTGCCTTTTCCTTAGCCCG